>JAJAZJ010000022.1 GCA_026785795.1 Pseudoxanthomonas sp. | reverse complement strand
GTTCCACCCTGCTGGCGGGTGATCTCAGCCGCCTGCTGGCCAGCTACCGCCTGGACCAGAACGGCGCATTGGCCAAGCAGGATTCCAGCGCACCGATCCAGGCCTTGCTGCAGCGTGCGCTGACCCTGCTGGGCACGCCCTATCGCTGGGGCGGTACCTCCCCGGACAGCGGCTTCGACTGCAGCGGGCTGGTCGGCTATGTATTCCGCACCGCGCTTGGCATCGAGCTGCCGCGCGTTTCCCGCGACATGGCCAGCAAGGCCGACGCCGAACTGATCAAGGACCGCGGCGACCTGCAGCAGGGCGACCTGGTGTTCTTTGGCCGCAGGGGACGGGTGGACCACGTGGGCATCTACGTGGGCGAAGGCCGCTTCCTGCACTCACCCAGCACCGGCAAGGATGTGCGCGTCGACAGCCTCGTCAATGGCTATTGGAGCAACAAGTTCATGCAGGCGCGGCGGGTCGCGATTTAACCATGGCCCGGACCTGCCTGTATCAAGAGGCCGCCTGATCCGCGGCCTTTTTCGTGTCCGCTTGCTGGTAATGGGCCACGGTCTGCTCAATGCCCTTGCTGAGCTCCATCACCTTGGTGGCGTACTCGGCCAGGCGGCGATCGTCGTCCGTGCGGGGCTCCCAGGCCGGCACCGGAATCGGCTTGCCCTCCACCCCGTCCAGGGCCACGAACACGATGATGCAGTGCGTGCACAGGCGATTGTCCGCGTGGCTGGGGTCGAGCCCCGGATCGCGCGCGCGCACGTCGATGGCGAAGTGCATGCTGCTGGTACCCGTGTAGACCAGGGTGGCGGTGACCGTGACCAGGTCGCTGATGCGGATGGGCGCGACGAAGCGGATGCCGCCCACCGCCACGGTCACGCTGTAGTGGCCGCTCCAGCCCACGGCCGCCGCATAGCCCACCTGGTCGATCCACTTCATGACCACCCCTCCGTGCACCTTGCCGCCGTAGTTCACGTCGGTGGGCTCAGCCAGGAAGCGGAAAGTCAGTTCGCGCTGTTCACCCCTCATGCCGCAGCTCCACCCGTCCAGTCAGCGCACAGGTTACGCCGGCTTGCAGCGCAGCGCGCTTGCGGACATGCTTGCGACCGACGCTGTCATCAGTGAAGGGGAAGGCACCATGCTGCGCACCGTGCTGGGAATCGTGTTGGGGGTGATTGCAGCCACGCTGCTGATGCTGGGGCTGGAGGCACTGGGGATGCTGCTGTTCCCACCGCCAGCGGGCGCGGCGCCGCTCAGCCAGGCGGACCTGGCCCAGCTGGTGGCTGTTTCCTCCCCCGCCAAGCTGGCTTGGGTGGTGATGGGCTGGGCTCTGGCCAGCCTGATAGGTGGCTGGGTGGCCGCACGCATCGGTCGCGGGCATCCGCGTTTCGCTGCCTTGGCCATCGGCGTGCTGATCACGCTGGGCGCGGTGATGAACGCCATGACCATTGCCCATCCGGCCTGGATGAACCTGGCCGGCGTTGTGCTGCCGATTCCGCTGGCCCTGTTGGGCGCGCGCATTGCCAGGCCACGCGCTGCCGTGGCCGCGGCCGTCGTGGATGCCGGAAACCCGCCGCGCCCGCAGCAATAACCGCCCATGCAATCCACGCTGCTGACTACCCTGCTGCTGCCGCTCGCCCTGGGCGTGATCATGCTGGGCCTTGGCCTGGGGCTGACCGTCGAAGACTTCCGCCGCGTCGCACGCTATCCGCGCGCGGTGCTCACCGGGCTTTCCCTGCAGATCCTGCTGCTGCCCTGGGTCGCTTTCGGCCTGGCCCTGCTGTTCAAGCTGCCGCCAGAGCTGGCGGTCGGGCTGATGCTGCTGGCCGCCTCGCCTGGCGGGGCAACCGCCAATATCTACAGCCACCTGGCGCGGGGCGACGTGGCCCTGAACATCACCCTGACCGCGATCAACAGCGTGCTGTGCCTGCTGACCCTGCCGCTGATCCTCAACCTGGCGCTGGAATACTTCCTGGGCGCGGGTCAGTACGTGCCGCCGCCGGTACGCAAGATCGTGGAGGTCGCATTCATCATCGTGTTCCCGGTGCTGATCGGCATGCTGATCCGCGCGCGCGCGCCGGGATTCGCCACGCGCACCGAAAAGCCGCTGCGATTGCTGGCGGTGCTGGTGCTGGTGGCGCTGGTGGCCATTGCCTTCATCCAGAGCTGGGACAACCTGATGGCCTGGTTCGTGGCCGTGGGCCTGGCCTGCCTGTTGTTCAACCTGGTCAGCATGGGAGTGGGCTACGCCGCGCCGCTGGCGCTGAAAATGCCCAAACGCCAGGCCATTGCGATTGCCATGGAGATCGGCATTCACAACGGCACCCTGGCCATCTATATCGCCTTGAACGTGCTCGGCAATCCGGCCATGTCGGTGCCGGCGGCGATCTACAGCCTGCTGATGTTCCTGACCGCCGCGGTGTTCGCGTTCTGGCTGAATCGGCGGAAAGAGGAATAAAGGCGCCGGCGACCGATGGATGACTCGGGTCGCGGTGCAGTTTTGTTTAGGCAAATTGCTTGGACCTGGACGCGTGGTCCCGCCCGACTACGCGGCCTACCCCTTGGGAAAGTGGCTGCATGGGCTGATCAGCTGACCATGCTCACCGATCCCACTTTGCGCGCCGCTTAAGAAGCCATATTCGCCGTCCAACGAGCCAGCGGCCGCACCCTGCGATGCCGGCCGCTGCGCAAACTGGCGGCGATGGATCACTGCTCGCCGGTCTTGAACTCGCCGTAGGCCTTGAGCTGTTCCGCCACCGCCTTGCCGTCGCCCACCACCACGATGGACTGCTGCTTGGGGTCGAAATACTTGCGGCCCATGGCCTGCACCTGCGCAGCGTCTACCGCGCGAATTTTCGGCACAAACTCGCCCAGGAATTCGGGCGGCAGCCCCACCAGCCAGTTGCTGGCCAGGGTGGACGCCACGCTGCCCTGCAGCTGGTTGCTGATCAGGTAGCCGCCGGCGACGTAGCGCTTGGTGTCTTCCAGTTCCTGCGCAGGCACCGGCTCATTGCCCAGGCGCGCGAACTCATGCAAGAACTCCTTCAGCGCCGCACCGGTCACTTCATTGCGCACATCGGCTCCGCCCTGCACGCGCCCGCCCGCCCGCGATGCCGACAAGCCGGCGCTGGCACCGTAGGTGTAGCCCTTCTCCTCGCGCAGGTTCTGGTTGACGCGACTGCTGAAGCCGCCCCCCAGCACCGTGCTGGCCAACTGCATCGGCACGTAGTCAGGGTCGGTCGCGGCGATCGCCGGACGACCCAGGCGCAGGGTGGACTGCACGCTGCCGTCGCGCTGCAGCAGCAGGAACTGCGGCTCGGCCTGGCGCGGTGCGGGCCCAGTTTCGGCGATGCCTGCGCCGTTGCTGCGCCAATCACCGAACGCCTGTTCGGCCAGGCGGAAGCCTTCGGCGGGTTCAATCCGGCCGGTGACGATCAGCAGGGCATGGTCGGGCTGGAAACGGCGCGCATGTTCCGCACGCAGCTTGGCCGGCGTTACGGCACTGATCGAAGCTTCAGTCTGCTGCGTGCGCGCATACGGATGGTCGCCATAGGTGGCCGCCAAAAGCGCGCGGTTGGCGCGGAACCCGGGCTGGGCCTCCGCCGCCTTCAGGCCCTGCAGGGCGTTAGCCTGGGCCAGCTTGACTTCGTTTTCGGGGAAAACGGGCTGGCGCGCGACATCGGCAAGCAGCTCCAGCATCGGCGCGGCGTGCGAAGTCAGCGCATTGGCAAATACGCTGACCCCATCGTTGCTGGCCGCAGCCCCGACACCCCCGCCCAGGCCCTGCGCCGTCTCCGCGATCTCGCGCGAATCGCGCTGCGCCGTGCCCTCGCTCAGCAGGCCCGCGAACAGGCCGGCGAAACCGGGTGCATCGGACGCATCCGCCGCATAGCCGGCGCCGCGCATGGCCAGCACGTAGTCCACGCGTGGCAATCCGTCGCGCGGCACCACCCAGACCTGCAGTCCGTTGGCGAGGGTTTTCTTCTCGATCTGCGGAATCGGCAGGGGTTTGTCCGCCGCATAGGGCGGCAGGTCCTTGGGCAACGGCGCCTGTGGACCGGCCAGGGCGGCGGCCGAGAACAGCAGCGAAACGGTCAAGCCAAGCGATGTATTCCTGAAGTTCATTGTCTGCTCCTCACTTGGCCGTAACGGCGGGTTGCGCAGGCAGCATCGCCACCGGCTTGCGGTCGATGACGGTGCGGTTGGCGGTGGTCAGATAGGTGGCGGCGACGCGCCTGACGTCGTCAGAAGTCACCGCGTCGATCCAGCCGGGAATCTGGTTGGCGACCTCGGCGTCGCCCCACATCAGCTGCAGCTTGGCCAGGGTATCGGCCCGGCTCATGAACATCTCCAGGCCGTCGTACCACTCGGCCAGCAGCTGGGTCTTGACCCGCTGCAGGCTGGCGTCATCGACGCCTTCTTTCACCACCCGGGCGATTTCCTCGTCCATCGCCGCCAGCATGGCGTCGGCGTCGGTGGTGGGCTTGTATAGGGCGAATACGGTGAAAAGCGTGGGGCCGTTGTACTCCCACTCGCTGGTCAGGCCGTAAAGCGATTCAACGTTGAGGGCCAGCTCGCGGCCCTTGACCATGCCCTGGTAGAAACGCGACGCATCGCCATTGGCCAGCAGCGCACCCAGCACCGCCATCGGCGCCTGGTCCTTGCTGCCGCGGTCGGGCATCTTCCAGGCGGCGGCAATGGCCGGCACCTGGGCCAGCTTGTCGCCCTGCTGGATGCGTTTCTCCGCGGTGTTCAGGCCTTCGCTGAAATCCGGCGCGGGCGGCGTGGGTCGCGCCGCGATGCCGCCGAAATACTTCTCGGCCAGGGCGAAACCCTGCTCCGGGGTCACGTCGCCGGCAATGCCGAGGACGGCGTTGTTGGGGCCGTAGTAGTCGCGGTGGAAGGCCTTGACGTCTTCCAGGCTGGCGTTCTCCAGGTCCTCGAAACTGCCGTAGCCGTCATGGTTGTTCTCCCACTTCTGGAAAGCGTGAGTGCCGATGTCGATCCACATGAAACCGCCGTAGGGCTGGTTCTGCACGTTGACGCGGATTTCCTCCTTCACCACGTCCTGCTGGTTCTTCAGCGTGGCCGGGCTGAAGTCGAGCATGCGCATGCGGTCGGCTTCCAGCCATAGGATCGGCTCCAGCGCGGACACCGGCGCTGTCGCGATGTAGTTGGTGAAGTCGGCGCGGGTGGAGCCGTTGTTGCGCCCGCCGCCTCCGGTGATGACACGGTCGAAGGTGCCTTCCGGCGCATTGGCCGAGCCCTCGAACATCAGGTGCTCGAACAGGTGCGCGAAGCCGGTGCGCTTGCGCGGCTCCAGGCGCATGCCGATGCCGTACACCACGCTGACGCCCACCACCGGCACGCTGTGGTCTTCGGATACGACCACGGTCAGTCCGTTGTCGAGCTTCTTCACCGAAACGGGCAGGTTCCAGCGGTCGGTATCGGCGGCGAAGGCGGCCGGGGCCGCACACAGCGCAGCCAGCAGCAGGATGAAATGACGCGCGCGCATGGCAATCTCTGGCTTGACGTAAGGAACAGGCATCGTACACGCGCGCAAGGCGGCCCACGCCGGCCATAAGTCACGCCGCACCGTCGGAGCCGGCGCGCAATGGGCCGATGCTGAACGTCATCCTGCCGCCACCGCGGGCTGTCAGGCGACCGCGCCGGGACCGCACCTCGCGCAAGTGTGGACAATGCGGAGGGCGGAATGCCTGCTCCTAGGCCGGATCCCGCTCCTCGCCGCCCTCCACGCCCACGTTGCTGGCGGCCGCTTCGTACACCTCGCGATCCAGCAGTCCGGTTTCCTTGGCCACCAGCACCGGCACCAGCATCTGCCCGGTGACGTTGGTCATGGTGCGCATCATGTCCAGCACCCGGTCGATCGCGACCAGGTAGCCGATGCCTTCCAGCGGCAGGCCCGCGGCGCTGAGCACCAGGGTCACCATCACGATGGCGGTGCCGGGAACGCCTGCGGTGCCGAAACTGCCCAGCACGGAAGCCAGCAGGATGATGAAATACTGCGACGCACTCAGCTCCAGGCCGAAATACTGGGCCACGAACATCGCGCTCAGCGCCGGGTAGATGGCGCCGCAGCCATCCATCTTGATGCTGGCGCCCAGCGGCACCGCGAACGCCGCATAGCTGCGGTCGACGCCCAGGCTATGGGTGACGCTGCGCAGCGCCACCGGCAGCGAGGCAAAACTGGATGAGCTGACGAACGCGACCTGCATGGCGGGCGCGGCGCCGCGCAGGAACTTGAGTGGATTAAGGCCATGCGCCAGCAGCAGCCCGCCATACACGACCACGATATGCAGCGCGCACGCCAGGTACAGCGCCAGCACGAAGGTGCCCAGCGGCAGCAGCTTCTCGAAGCCGTATGCGCCCACCAGCGCTGCAATCAGGCCAAAGGTGCCCAGCGGGGTCATTTCCAGCACGAACCGGGTGACCTGGATCATGGTGTCGCTGGCCTCGGCGGCCAGCTTGCGCAGCCCAGCCACGCGCTCGCCCAGTTTCACCAGCGCGAAACCCAATAGCCCGGCAAAGAAGATCACCTGCAGGATCATCCCATCGGCCAGCGCCTTGAACGGATTGGCCGGCACTACGTCCAGCAGCACCTGCACCGGCGAAGGCACTTCGCGCACTGTGAAGTCCGGGGCCATGGCCAGTCCGCTCAGTCCCTTGCCCGGCTGCAGCAACAGGCCCACCGCCAGGCCCACACATACGGCCAGCGTCGCGGTGATCGCGAACCAGGCGAAGGTCCGTCCACCCAGCGCGGCGACCGACTGCTGGCCGTGCAGGCTGCTGACCGCATTGACCACGGCGAAGAACACCAGCGGCACCGCGATCATCTTGATCAGGGTGACGTACAGGGTGCCGAGCGGGCCGAACCAGGTCTCGGCGGCGGGTCCAAAGGCCCAACCGGCCAGTGCCCCGAGCACGAACCCGGCCAGCACGCGCTGCCAGAACGGGATCCTGAGCCAGGCCGACACGATCTGCATGGATGAAACCTGAGGTGGAGTAGTCGCGGACGATAGCGCACCAGGCCTTGCAGGGACGACGGCAGCGCTGGGATGGCAGCGTGTCATCCGCAGGACGCTGCAGCCGCTTATCATTAGATCGCCCCTCACATCAGGCAGGACACCCTGCATGTATCGCATCGCCAGCTCGCTAGGCAGCCTGGCCATCACCCTGATGGCAGCGTGTGCCAGCCCGCATGCCCACGCCAGGCAAGCGGGGATGGACCCCGTAGTCGCTCCAGCAGGCGCAGGTTCGAAGGCCGAGACGGCGGCAGAGTGGTATCGCAGCGGCGCCGAGCGCGCAGCCGCCAATGGCGCCATGCGCGGGCGGGCGCGCAGCGTGATCCTGTTCATCGGCGACGGCATGAGCCTGACCACGGTGGCGGCCGCGCGCATCCTGGAAGGCCAGCGCAGGGGCGACAGCGGCGAAGAGAACCAGCTGGCCTGGGAATCGTTCCCGAACACAGCGCTGAGCAAGACCTACAACACCGATTCACAGACGCCTGATTCAGCCGGCACCATGACCGCCATGAGCACGGGCGTGAAGAGCCACATGGGCGCGATCGCGGTCGCCGCCGGGCGCACCGATGACTGCACGGGCAGCCTGCAGCAGCCGCTGCTGACCTGGCTGCAACTGGCCGACAGCGCAGGCATGGCGACCGGCATCGTCACCACCACGCGGCTAACCCATGCCACCCCCGCCGCAACCTATGCACATTCGCCCAGCCGCAGCTGGGAGAACGACGCCGACCTGCCGCCGCAAGCCGTCGAACAAGGTTGCCGCGACATTGCCCAGCAGCTGCTTTCCGCTGCGCGTTTCGGTCGCGGGCCCAGCGTGGTCCTGGGCGGCGGCCGCCGCGAGTTCACCACCGTGGAGCAACGCGACCCCGAACAGGACGATAAGGTGGGCCAGCGCCTGGACGGGCGTGACCTGGTGGCGGAATGGCGGCGCGCCAATCCGCGTGGCGCCTACGTCTGGAATACCGGCCAGCTGCGCGCTGCCGGCCAGTCGCCTGCCCTCCTGGGTCTGTTCGAATCCGACCACATGCAGTACGAACACGAACGCGACCGGACCGACAACGGTGAACCCAGCCTGGCTGAAATGACCATCGCCGCCATCAACACCCTGTCCCGCAGTTCGGATGGCTACGTGCTGATGGTCGAAAGCGGGCGCATAGACCATGCACACCACGAAGGCAACGCCTTCCGCGCGCTGGATGAAACCATTGCGCTGTCCGATGCGGTGCGCGCGGCGCTGGCGGCCACGTCGGCGAAAGACACGCTGGTGCTGGTGACCGCCGATCACTCCCACACGCTCAGCTTCAACGGCTACCCGGTACGCGGCAACCCCATCCTGGGCAAAGTGCGCGGCCCGAGCGGCGAGGATGACGGCAGCACCGAATATGCGCTGGACGCCACCGGCAAAGTGTTCACCACGCTCAGCTACGCCAATGGCCCCGGCAACACCGGCGCCAGCAACCGCCAGCCGGCGGGCAGCAAGACGTTTCCGCATTCCCCCAGCAGCTTCGAGCCCGTGCAGGGGCGTCCGGACCTTCGCGATATCGACACCGAACACCCGGACTACCTGCAGGAAGCGCTGGTGCCGCTGAAGTCCGAGTCGCACGGCGCCGATGACGTGGGTATCTGGGCAACGGGACCGGGCAGCGATGCCGTGCGCGGCACCGTCGAGCAGAACACCCTGTACCACTTCATCGTCCAGGCCACGCCGCGCCTGCGCAAGCGCCTGTGCGCAGCAAAAACCTGCAACTCTGCAGGCGTGCCGGTCGAACTGCCAACCCCTGCCGACTTCGAGAAGCGGTAACCCGCACCTGTAGGAGCGCCCAATGGACGCGAGCTATTCATCGGCGCAAGCTGTTTTCGCTATCAACGTAGAAGAGCTCGTGCCCATGGGACGCACCTGCCATAAGCGTCAGAACGGCTTGGCCAGCACCAGGTAGACCACGGCCACCAGCAGCAGCACCGGCAGTTCGTTGAACCAGCGCAACGCCCTGGACGAAGGCAGCGTGCGGCCTATGGCCACTGCCTTCAGCCAGCGCCCGCTGAAGATGTAGTGCGCGAACAGCAGGGCGACCAGCAGCAGCTTGACGTGCATCCAGCCGCCACCGACGGGGTAATTCATCCACAGCAGCAGCCCCAATGCCACCGCGATGGCGAACATCACGTGGCCGAACCGGTACAGCTTCCTGCCCATCAGCAGCAGCCGCGCCTGTACGTCCGCCTGGCCGGTCGTTTCCGTCAGGTTGACCAGTATCCGCGGCAGGTAGAACACGCTGGCCATCCACGCAATGACGAACACCAGGTGCAGGGTCTTGGCCCAGAAATACATGCGCATGACTCCACTCGACTGGCGCTAGGATAGCGGAGTCGATGAAGCGACGACAGCACAGCACCCGGCCAATCCCGAATACCGAATACCGAATACCGAATCTCCATTACCCAATCCCCAAACCCCAATACCCAAACACCAAAAAAATCCCAAACACTACGCCCAAGCCTACTTCCAGCGCAGGTACCCCGGCAGCGATATCGGTGGC
>JAJAZJ010000021.1 GCA_026785795.1 Pseudoxanthomonas sp. | reverse complement strand
CATGCGGGTAGTGACGGCTTGGTGCCGGTCGCCAGTGCGCTCGGTATCCATGCAGACAAGGCGTTCAACCTGCAGCTGCCGCGCAGCCGGCAGTGGGTCGGTTACGGCATCAACCATCTGGAAATGCTGGGCAGCCAGGCCGTCTACGAACGCCTCGAAGCGTGGCTGCGCAGGCCGCTGCCGGCCGGCCGCACCCGGGCTGATGCTGCGCCGACGGTACCGCGCAAGCGCCGGTCCTGAGCCTGCTCAGCCTGCGGCAGTAGCCGGGAAATACTGCAGCGGCGAACCCGGGCCGATCGGCCAGCCCATCGCCATCCACAGCGCGAACAGCAGCGTCCAACCGATCAGGAACACCATCGAGTACGGCAGCATCACCGCCACGATGGTGCCAATGCCGGCCTTGGGCTCATAGCGCTGCAGGAAGGCGATGATCAGCGCGAAGTAGCTCATCATCGGCGAAATGATGTTGGTCACCGAATCGCCGATGCGATAGCCCACCTGGGTCAGCTCCGGCGAATAGCCCAGCAGCATGAACATGGGCACGAATACCGGCGCCATCAGCGCCCACTTGGCAGAGGCCGAGCCGATGAACAGGTTGGCCACCGCGGTCAGCAGGATGAAACCGACGAACAGCACGATGCCCGGCAGGTTCAGCGCCTGCAGTACACCGGCGCCCTGCACTGCGAAGATCAGGCCAAGCTGGGTCCAATTGAAGAACGCCACAAACTGGGCGGCGAAGAAAGTCAGCACCAGGTAAATGCCCAGCGTGCTCATGCTGGCCCCCATGCCGTTGATGACATCCACGTCGCTCTTGATGGTGCCGGCTCCAATGCCGTAGGCCACGCCGGAGACCACGCCGAACAGGAAGATCAGGGCCACGATGCCCTTGAGGAAAGGCGAGTTTAGCAGGTCGCCGGTCACCGGGTCGCGCAGGAAACCATCGCCCGGCACCGTGCCCCACAGCACCAGCGCGGTCAGGCCAGCGGTGGCCACCAGCGCAAACAGCAGGCCGCGTTTCTCGGCTGCCGTGATCGGCTCGAAGCCGCCGCCGTCATCAGTGGACGGTGCATCCGGGAAGCGACGCGCCACGAATCGCTCGGTCACCCACCAGCCCAGGCCGGTGATAAGAAACGTCGAGACGATCATGAAATACCAGTTGGCCGCGGGACTGACCGTATAGTCCGGATCGACGATTCGCGCAGCCTCCTGCGACAGACCGGCCAGCAGCGGATCGATCGTGCCCAGCAGCAGGTTGGCCGAGTATCCGCCGGATACGCCGGCGAAGGCGGCCGCGATGCCGAGCACGGGGTGGCGCTTGGCGGCCATGAACACCAGCCCGGCCAGCGGCACCAGCAGCACATAGCCGATCTCGCTGGCCATGTTGGACATTACCCCCGCAAACACAATGACCGGGGTCAGCAGGAAACGCGGCGCGGCCAGCACCAGCTGTCGCAGCGCGGCGCCGATCAGCCCGGAATGTTCGGCCACGCCAATGCCTATCAACGACACCAGCACCGTACCCAAGGGCGCGAAGCTGGTGAAATTGGTGACCAGGCTGGTGAGGATCCGGTGCAGGCCGGCGATGCTCAGCAGGTTGACCGGGCTGATGGTTTCGTTGGTGGTTGGGTGCTGCACCGAGATATCGAACTGGGAAGTGATCCAGGACATCACCACCACCGCCACCGCCAGGATGGCGAACAGGGTGGCCGGGTGCGGCAGCGCGTTACCGCCACGCTCCACTACGTTCAGGAAACGATCTATCGCGGAACGCTTGGCGGGCATGGGCGTGTCGGTCATCTGAAAGTTGTCCTGTCAGCGTACTGGCGAGGCTGCAATATACCGGAGCCGGTCCGACCCAGGCACGGCCCCATGCCGCGCGCCGCACTGCCCGCATCTCTCTGACCGTTCAGCCGCACCAGGCTGCCGGCCCTGACTGGACTCCCCGGGCACACCCGCTCGTCTTATGCTGATGCCTTTGTTACTGGCTGATTGGAATCCTCCATGTTGATGCGTCCCCTTTGTCTTGCCATCGCTGCCACCCTTGCGCTGGGGCTGGGTGCCTGCAAACCCAGCCAGGACGCGCCCACCGGCAGCAGCCTGAGCGTAAGCGAACCGGCAAGCGACATCGCGGCCAAGGTAGCGCGCTACGCCGAAGTGCGCTGACCGCCGACCTCTCGCATCTGGGCGAAGGCGATCGCAAGGCCATCGACCTGCTGCTGCAGGCGGGCGCGATCACCGACGACCTGTTCTGGAAACAGGTCTGGGGCGACAAGCAGGCGCTGCTGGCAGGCATCGAAGACCAGGCCACGCGCCGCTTCGTCGAGATCAACTACGGCCCGTGGGACCGACTGGACAACGACGCGCCGTTCGTTGCCGGTATTGGCCCGCGCCCGCCCGGGGCCCGCTTCTACCCGGAGGACATGACCAAGGCGGAATTCGAGGCGGCCGACCTGCCCGGCAAGGACAGCCTGTACACGCTGATCCGTCGTGACGATGCGGGCAAGCTGATCGTAGTGCCCTACCACGAGGCCTACAGGGCCGAGTTGCAGCAGGTGGCAGCCCTGCTGCGCCAGGCCGCAGAGGTGGCCTCCGATCCGGGCTTCCGCAAGTACCTGGTCCTGCGCGCGGAGGCGCTGCTCAGCAGTGACTACCAGCCCAGCGACATGGCCTGGATGGACATGAAGAACAGCCCCATCGACGTGGTGATCGGCCCGATCGAAAGCTACCAGGACGCGCTGTATGGCACCAAGGCCGCATTCGAGACCTTCGTCCTGGTGAAGGACATCGAATGGAGCAAGCGACTGGCCCGCTTCGCCCAACACCTGCCGGCGCTGCAGCGTGGCCTGCCGGTCGCGGACGCCTACAAGGCAGAGATGCCGGGCACCGACGCGGACCTAAACGCGTATTTCGCTCTGTACTACGGCGGTGACGCCAACTCCGGCGCAAAAACCATCGCGATCAACCTGCCCAATGACGAGGAAGTGCAGCTGGCCAAGGGTTCGCGCCGGCTGCAGCTGGAAAACACCATGCGTGCGAAGTTCGACACGATCCTGGTGCCGATTTCCGATGAGCTCATCGCCGAGGACCAGCGCCAGCACATCACCTTCGACGCGTTCTTCGAGAACGTGATGTTCCATGAAGTAGCGCATGGACTCGGCATCAAGAACACGCT
>JAJAZJ010000020.1 GCA_026785795.1 Pseudoxanthomonas sp. | reverse complement strand
CGTTCGCGACGGGAACCTGAAGGCCAAACTGATCCGGTTTCAGCCTCGCCTGCCAACCCACCCATGCCACCGAATAGCCCAACTCGAAAACCGTTGAGTCGATCAGGTCGGGAACCGGTGCGGATGACATCAGATCGAATCCGTTATCGGTTTCGAAAAATATTCCGTCCATCTGGGTCCTGCCGCGGTTCGCAACCTCCACAAGCGTCGTTTGATTTCCGCGGGTCGCGTCAACGGGGCGGATGACCACGAATGGGCCGGAGTATTCCACCAAACCCAGTGCGTTGACGGGTGCATGGCGAATATCGGTAACGTTTTTCGCCGAGGCACTGCGCGGGTCGATCGCGTAACGCACCGTGCCACGCAGCACTTCGTAAGCACCCGCACCGCCAAAAGCCTGGCCGGCGACCCACGGCTGTCGACTCGTGACCTCTACGGAGATCACCTCGGCATGCGCCGATGCGGATGCCGCAAGGCAGGTGAGCATTGCAAAACGTATCAGCATGATCGTCTCGATAGTTGAACGTTCCGCGAATACAGTCTACAGATTCAGCTGCGCATCCAGATGCCACCAGGCTTGGGCCTGCCACCCTTTGGGGCAGCGGGTGCCGTTTGCCACGCTTTTGCAGCTCGTACTGGGCGTTGATGCGATCTGCCGGAGTTTCCCGATCAGCGCGTTCTGCGCCATGGCGTGTCAGCTGGCCTACTACCGCTGGGGCAACTGGCGCAGCGCGCATAGCTGCCCGCCGAGCCGGAGGAAGTGGCGATCCCGTCAGAGGTGCCGGGGCAGGTGCCTGCGCCGGTGGCGGACAGGTGCGTGCGGGCACCGGAAGCCACGTAGCCACTGTTGCCCCGTAGTCACTGCTGCCAGGTTACCCGGTATGCCGACCAGCGATGGATCGGCGGCAATTTATCCACATCAAGGCTCCCTCACGCGCAGGGGTCTATGGTCGAAGACCCCCCACCCCGGAGCACCCCCATGGCCATGATGAAAGCGGCGATCTTCGTCGAGCCCAACCGCATCGTGCTGGACGATAAACCCGTTCCCGAGGTGGGGCCGCTGGATGCCCTGATGCGGGTGACCACCACCACCATCTGCGGCACCGACGTGCACATCCTCAAGGGCGAGTACCCGGTGGCGAAGGGGCTGATCGTGGGCCACGAGCCGGTGGGGGTGATCGAGAAGCTGGGCTCGGGTGTCACCGGCTACCACGAGGGCCAGCGGGTCATCGCCGGGGCCATCACCCCTAGCGGCTGGAGCAACGCCTGCCTGTGCGGGCAGTCTTCCCAGGACGGCGCCGGCACCGAACATGGCTTCAAGGCCGTCGGTGGCTGGAAGTTCGGCAACACCATCGACGGCTGCCAGGCCGAGTACGTGCTGGTGCCCGACGCCATGGTCAACCTGGCGCCGGTGCCCGACGGGCTGACCGACGAACAGGTGCTGATGTGCCCGGACATCATGTCCACCGGCTTCAGCGGCGCCGAGAACGGCAAGGTGCGCATTGGCGACACCGTGGCGGTCTTCGCGCAGGGACCGATCGGCCTGTGCGCGGTGGCCGGCGCGCGGCTTTCCGGCGCCAGCGTGATCATTGGCGTGGACCTGCTGCCCGGGCGGCTGGAGATGTCGCGCAAGCTGGGAGCCGACCACGTGGTGGATCCCAGCCAGGGCGACCCGGTGGAGCAGATCATGCAGCTGACCCAAGGCCGCGGCGTGGACGTGGCGATCGAGGCGCTGGGCACGCAGAAGACTTTCGAAGCCTGCCTGCGCGTGCTGCGCCCGGGGGGCACGCTGTCCAGTCTGGGCGTGTACTCCAGCGACCTGACCATTCCGCTGGACGCGTTCGCCGCCGGCCTGGGCGACCACCGCATCGTCACCGCGCTGTGCCCGGGCGGCAAGGAGCGCATGCGCCGGCTGATGGCGGTGATCGCCTCGGGCCGCGTCGACCTGGGCGCCATGGTCACCCACCGCTACAAGCTGGACGACATCGAGGCGGCCTACGAGCTGTTCGCCAACCAGCGCGACGGCGTGCTGAAGGTGGCGATTACGCCGTAAGGGCTGTTTACGATCAAGGCACCTGCGCGAGCTGTAGGTGCTTCCCGCTCTGAAAAAGGGGCGGCAAGGGATTTGCTGTTGATCTTGATTGAGTGCAAGTTCAAATTCCCCTCGATCCCCCTTTTTTAAAGGGGGAGGAAAGCAGCTGTCGCATCAGGTGAGATCGCGACCGGCTCCACTCCCGGTTTCCCAGGGGAAACCGCCATGCCCACCCAAGCCCTTGCCCCGCGCACCCAGGACGACGAACGCCGCCTGTCCACTCTGCCGGACGGGCAGCTCAGCCGGGATGGAGCGCTGCTGACCGCGCGGCTGGCCAAGCGCTATGCCGACCGGATCACCGGCAACTTCATGCTTCCCGGCCGCGAGGGCCGCTATGCGCCGCTGCCGGACGACCTGCCTGCCGCGCTCAAGGCGGCACTCAAGGCGCGCGGCATCGAGCGGCTGTACAGCCACCAGGCCGAAGCCTGGAGCGCGGCGCAGGCCGGCGAGCACGTGGCCATCGTGACGCCGACGGCTTCCGGCAAGTCGCTGTGCTACACCCTGCCGGTGGTGGCTGCGGCCATGACCGGCAACGCCAAGGCCCTGTACCTGTTCCCGACCAAAGCGTTGGCGCAGGACCAGGTAGCCGAGCTGCTGGAGTTGAACCGGGCCGGCGAACTGGGAGTGAAGGCCTTTACCTTCGACGGCGATACGCCGGGAGATGCGCGGCAGGCGATCCGCCTGCACGGCGACATCGTGGTGAGCAACCCGGACATGCTCCACCAGGCCATCCTGCCGCACCACACCAAGTGGGCGCAGTTTTTCGAGAACCTGCGCTACGTGGTCATCGACGAAGTGCACACCTACCGCGGCGTATTCGGCAGCCACGTCACCAACGTGCTGCGCCGGCTCAAGCGCATTTGCGCGTTCTACGGCGCGCATCCGCAGTTCATCCTGTGCTCGGCGACGATTGGCAATCCGCAGGCGCACTGCGAGGCGCTGATCGAGGACCGCGTGCATGCGATCACCGAATCCGGCGCACCCAACGGCGACAGGCACGTGCTGCTGTGGAACCCGCCGGTGGTCAACGCCGACCTGGGCCTGCGCGCTTCGGCGCGTTCGCAGAGCAACCGCATTGCCCGCATCGCGATCAAGTCCGGGCTGAAGACGCTGGTGTTCGCGCAATCGCGGCTGATGGTGGAGGTGTTGACCAAGTACCTGAAGGACGTGTTCGACCACGACCCGCGCAAGCCGCCGCGTATCCGCGCGTATCGCGGCGGCTACCTGCCGACCGAACGCCGCGCGGCCGAGCGCGACATGCGTGCCGGCCACATCGACGGGATCATCGCGACCTCCGCGCTGGAGCTGGGCGTGGATATCGGCTCGCTCGACGTGGTGGTCCTGAACGGCTATCCCGGCACCGTGGCCGCCACCTGGCAGCGCTTTGGCCGCGCCGGTCGTCGCCAGCAGCCTTCGCTGGGCGTGCTGGTAGCCAGCTCGCAGCCGCTGGACCAGTACGTGGTGCGGCATCCGGATTTCTTCGCCGATGCACCTCCGGAGCATGCGCGCATCGCGCCGGACCAGCCGCTGATCCTGTTCGACCATATCCGCTGCGGCTCGTTCGAACTCCCGTTCCTGGTGGGCGAAGCCTTCGGCCCGATTGACCCTGCGGTGTACCTG
>JAJAZJ010000019.1 GCA_026785795.1 Pseudoxanthomonas sp. | reverse complement strand
GTGCACGCGTTCTGGACAAAGCGGGCTTCGCTGAAGCTGCCGTCCGGATTGCGGCAGCCGAAGTAGCCAGAGCCGATTTCCCAGACCAGGTCACCGCCGTGCTCGCGATGGTAGGAGGAGATCGAACCCTCACCGGTGTCGAGGTAGAAGCGGCCGCGCCTTGCGCCTTCGTTGAGCGCACGGATGGCGTTGGCCGACAGCGCGCCGAAGCTCATGGCCGAGATGTCGAACACGCTGGCCACGTACGGCTGCGGCAGACCGTCATCGATACTGATGCGGAAATCGTGCGATTCGATCGCCAGCGGCCGCATGGAGTGGTTCAGCCACTCGTAGTCCACGCTGTACACGCCCTGCTGGCTGCCGAACGGCACCACGTCACTCACGCCCTTGGCGCGCTGGTAGACCAGCGCGCGCTGCTGGCGCGAGAAGGGCACTTCGGCGGTGTCGCCTTCGATAAAGTACTGGCGGATCTCCGGACCTACCGACTCCATCCCGTAGCGGAAGTGGGCCAGGATGGGATAGTTGCGGCGCAGGGTGCTGCGCTTCTGCAGCAGGTCCCAGGTGCCCAGCAGGGCAAGCGCGCCGAATCCGGCCACGCCCCAGCTCCAAGCAGGATTTCGCAGCGTCAGCATCAGCGACAGCACCGCCAAGGCGACGCTCAATCCATAAACCAAGTATCGACTCATCGGCGTCCTCGGGTGCTGTGGAGTGCATCCCTGCGGAGGACGCTGGTGCCCGGGGCCGGAATCGAACCGGCATGGGGTTGCCCCCGGCAGATTTTAAGTCTGATGCGTCTACCAATTTCGCCACCCGGGCGCGGAGGGCTGCCCGTTCTGGTGGGCCTGGCCGATGATACGGGGCGACAGCGAAAAACGCCCGCGATGGCGGGCGTCTCCGATCAACAACCGGTGCTGCCGGTAATGGAGGCCTGGGTCGGAATTGAACCGGCGTACGCGGCTTTGCAGGCCGCTGCATAACCACTCTGCCACCAGGCCGGTGGGCGTTGCGCCGCAGGGGGCGCAGCCGCAGAGCCTATTCTAGCGCCCTACAAGACAAAACCCCGCGGGCGGGGTTCTGTGGAAACTGGAGCGGGAAAAGGGACTCGAACCCTCGACCCCGACCTTGGCAAGGTCGTGCTCTACCAACTGAGCTATTCCCGCGATGTAACCGGCGGGATTTTACCTTCCTTGCGCGAACTGTCAACCGCAGCCTGTTCATCCTCGCGCAGGGTCGGCCACGCCGCGTGCAGGTACTGGGCCCCGGACCACAGAGTCAGCACGGCCGCCACGGCCAACAGCCAGTCGCCAATGTGAAACACCACGTCGCCCATCCAGATGTGTGTCTGTGGCGCAGAAGGTGGGGTGACCGAATACAGCAGGCAACCAAGAGCGACCATCTGCACGATGGTCTTGAACTTGCCCATCGGCGCCACTTTCACCCTGGCCCGCTGGCCCATACCGGCCATCCACTCGCGCAGGGCGGACACTGCGATTTCGCGGCCCACGATGACTGCGGCCCAGAACGCCATCCACGGGGTCGGATGGCCCTGCACGATCAGGAACAGCGCCACCGCCACCATCAGCTTGTCGGCCACCGGGTCAAGGAAGGCACCGAAGGCCGAGAACTGGTTGTAACGGCGCGCGATCCAGCCGTCGAGCCAGTCCGTGATCGCGGCAAAGCTGAATACCAACACTGCGGCGAAGTTCGTCCACGAATACGGCAGGTAGAACACGATGACCAGCACCGGGATGAGCAGGATCCGCAGCAAGGTGAGCCAGGTGGGAATGGTCAACTTCATCGGCCGAGCTACTCAATCCCTGAAGGGCGTGCCGCCGGGGGTGGCACCAGCCCGTGCAGGTTATCGTAGATTCGCTGGGCCAGCGCATGGTTGATCCCCTCCACCCGGGCGAGCTCATCGACGGCGGCGGCTTTCAACCCGGCGATTCCGCCGAAATGCTTGAGCAGGCTGGCGCGGCGGCGCGGGCCGATGCCGGCGATGTCCTCCAGGCGGCTGGTGGTGCGCGCCTTCTGGCGCCTGCCGCGGTGCCCGGTGATGGCGAAACGGTGGGCTTCGTCGCGCACCTGCTGGATCAGCTGCAGAGCGGGCGACGCGGCGCCGGGCTGGAGCTCGCGGCCGTCGGCCATGATCAGAGTCTCCTGGCCGGCACGTCGCTCCACGCCCTTGGCCACGCCCACCAGGACCACGCTAACCACCCCCAGTTCGACCAGCGCGGCCTGGGCCTGGGCAAGCTGGCCGGCGCCGCCGTCGATCAGCAGCACCTCGGGTAGCACCCCACCCTCCTCCACCGCGCGCCGGAAGCGGCGCTCGATGGCCTGGCGCATGGCGGCGTAGTCATCGCCGGGCTCGATCCCGGTGATGTTGTAGCGCCGGTACTGGCCGCGCACCGGGCCGGCCGCGTCGAACACCACGCACGACGCCACCGTGGCCTCGCCCATGGTGTGGCTGATATCGAAGCACTCGATGCGCGCCGCAGGCTCGGCGAGACCCAGCAGGTCGCGCAGGGCCTCGGCACGCAGCTGCTGGGCGTTGCGGCTGGACAGCTCGCTGGCCAGGGTGATCTCGGCATTGCGGGTGGCCAGCGCCAGGTAGCCGGCGCGCTCACCGCGCACATTCCAGCGCAGCAGCACTTTGCGTCCAGCCGCTGCGGAAAGTGCAGCCTCGATCAAGGCAGCGTCGGGGATTTCGCGGTCCAGCACGATTTCAGGCGGCGGGCCCTGCTCCACGTAGTACTGCGACACGAATGCAGCCAGCACCTCGGCGGCGTTGTCCTCGCCATTGGTGCGCGGGAAAAAAGCGCGGGTGCCCAGGTTGCGGCCGTCGCGGAAGGCCAGCAGCAGCACGCAGGCGCCCGTGCCCTGCATGGCGCAGGCCAGCACGTCGAGGTCGGCCGCGCGGCCATCCACATACTGGCGTGCCTGCATGCTGCGCAGCGAACCCACCAGGTCGCGCAGCCGCGCAGCCTCCTCGAAGTCGAGCGCAGCGCTGGCTGCCTCCATGGCCGCGGTCAGTTCCCCGGTGAGCTCGTCGCTGCGCCCATCAAGGAACAGTCCGGCCCGGTGCACTGACTGTGCATATTCCACCGCTGGCACCCGCGCCACGCACGGCGCGCTGCAGCGGCCAATCTGGTGCTGCAGGCAGGGCCGGGTGCGGTTGCGGAATACGCTGTCCTCGCAATTGCGGATCTTGAACAGCTTCTGCATCAGGTTAAGCGTGTCGCGCACCGCGCCCACGCCCGGATACGGCCCGAAGTAGCGACCCTGCACCGCGCGCGGACCGCGGTGCATGGCGATACGCGGCCAGTCTTCCTGGGTGAGAAGTATGTAGGGGTAACTCTTGTCGTCGCGCAGCGAGACGTTGTAGCGCGGCGCCAGCGATTTGATCAGCTGGTTCTCCAGCAGCAGCGCCTCGCTCTCGGTTCGGGTGACGGTCACGTCTATGCGCGCGACCTGCGACAGCATGGACACGATGCGCGGCGACCTGGGCGTGTTGTTGAAGTAGCTGGCCACCCGCTTGCGCAGTGCGCCGGCCTTGCCGACATACAGCAGGCTGTCGTCCGCCGCGTACATGCGATAGACGCCGGGTGCGGTGTTCAGGCCCGCAGCAAAGGCCTTGCCGTCAAAGTCCTCTGCCACGCGCCTCACTCGCCGATCGCAACGCGGTCCAGTTCACCGCTGGCGATATCGAACCTCAGCACTGCATGCGCATCGGTTTCCGCGATCCACAGCGTCCCGCCGAAGATCGCCAGGCCGGCCGGCCCATGCAGCTTGCGTGGCAGCGGCACGGTGGTCAGGTCGCCGCCTCCCAGGCGCAGGCTGCGCAGGCAGCTGTTGCCGGTATCGGCGATCCAAAGCACTGGCGCCTCCGCGCTGAGCGCGATCGCCTGTGGATTCTGCAGGTGGGCACGTTCGCGTGGGCCATCCGTATCGCCGAACTCCCAGGCGCTCTGGCCCACGAGGGTCTGCACGGTGTCGTTGCGCAGCTGCACGCTGCGTATGGCCGAGCCCAGGCCATCGCAGACGTAAAGCATCTGCTGCACGGCAGCCAAAGCCATCGGCTGGGCGAATGCCGCCATGGTGCCAATGGCGTCGCGCACGCCCAGCCTGCTGGAGCCAGCCCTGCATTCCAGGGTGGAGTGGGCCAGCGAATAGGTCCACAGCCGGTTATCCCCAGCCAGGGCGAGGTGGATCTCGGTGTTGGTCGCCACCACGCCCATCGGCTGGTTCAGGGCAAGCGCACGCGGGTCTGCCACCCGGCCGGGGATCGGCTCGCCGGCGCGTCCGTTGCCCAGCACCGTTTCCACACGGCCGCTGCCCAGCACGATGCGGCGCAGCGCGTGGTTGCCGGTGTCGGCCACGTACAGGACATCGCGGACCAGGGCCAGGCCATGTGGCCGGCGGAAGGCCGCATTCTCCAGTTCGCCGTCCAGGAAATCTGCGGTGCCCATGCCGAACTGGCGCAGCACGCGGCCGGCGTGGTTGCACTCCAGCACGCGGTGGTGGCCCGAGTCCGCCACGTACAGTCGCTCTGCCGAAGCAGCCAGCCCGGTGGGGAATCGCAGCGGCAGGCGCGGCTCCTGGCTGGATTCCACGAACGGGCGCATGTCTTCATCGCTCGGCGTGGGCAGGGCATCGCACAGCGCCGCCAGCGGGCGCTCAAGTTCGGCCATGGACTCCAGGCCGACGATGCGGTCGCGGACCATGCCGTGTGCATCGATCAACAGCACCGTGGGCCAGGCCTCCACGCCGAAGCGCTGCCACGCGTGCCAGTCACCGTCATGCGCGATCGGGAAGCCAATGCCCTGGCGGCGCAGCTGCTTGAGCACATATCGCGGATCGCGCTCGCAATCAAAGCGCGGCACGTGCACCGCCAGCGGCTGCAGCCGGCCCGGGTAGCGAGTGTGCAGCTGGGCAAGGTCGCGCAGGCGCTGCCATGACCAGGCCGAAGCGGAATTGACGAAGACCAGCGCCACCACCCGCCCACGCTGGTCGTGCAGGGAGCTGGCCGGGGCATTGATCCATTGCAGGCTTGGTGGGAATTCCGGGGCAGGCGTGGTGCTCATCTACCCCCGATTATGCAGGAGTCTCACCCTGCACAGAGCCGGACCACGACCGCCCGGGCGGCGGAATCGACCAGTCGCCACGTGACCTCGAAGTCTCGAGCACTGCCGCCATAGGGGTCGAGAACGCTGCTGTCGGGCGCTGACGCCACGCCCGCCCAGTCCAGCAGGAGCACCACCTTTTCGCCATGGCCCGGCGGGGCAAGCCGCTTCACATCGGCCAGGTTCTGTGCGTCGGCGCACAGCAGCCAGTCGAAACGGTGGAAGTCGGCCGATTGCAGCTGCCGCGCGCGCAGCTGCGCTATGTCCACCCCATGGCCCCTGGCACAGGCCACGGCGCGCGGGTCTGGCGGCTGCCCGGCATGCCACCCACCGGTGCCGGCCGAATCCACCTGCACGCTGCCCGCCAGCGGCGAACCCCCGATGCGAGCGCGCAGCGCACCTTCGGCCATGGGGGATCGACAGATGTTGCCCAGGCAGACGACCAGCAGTTTCACCCGCGGCTGCCGACCAGTACCACCTCTGCGCGCTGCAGATCCTCGGGCGTATCTACACCCGGCGGGAACGGCTCTGGCGCAAGCCCCACCGCAATGCGGTAGCCGGCTTCAAGGGCGCGCAATTGTTCCAGTGATTCGGCTTGTTCCAGACGGCTGGGCGGGAGAGCCGCGAAGCGGCGCAGGAAACCGACACGGTAAGCATAGATGCCGATATGACGCAGCCATTGCCCGTCGGGCAAGGTATCGCGCGACTCGGCGAAAGCATCACGATGCCACGGAATCGGCGCGCGACTGAAATACAGCGCGTCACCCCAGTCCGCATGCACCGCGCTGCGCACCAGCTTGACCGTATTGGGATCGAACAGGGTGCGTGCGTCGGTCACCGGCGTGGCCAGCGTGGCCATGGGTGCACCGCTTGAGGCCAGGGTGATGGCCACGGCGCGTATGCCCGAGGCCGGGGCGAAGGGCTCGTCACCCTGCAGGTTGACCACGATGGTGTCATCGGACCAGCCCGCGTGGGCGGCGCATTCGGCCAGCCGGTCGCTGCCGGAAGCATGTGCGCTTGAGGTCATGGCCACGTGCGCGCCGCTGTTCGCCAAGGCGGACGCAATTCGTTCGTCATCGGTCGCCACCCACACTTCGCGCGCACCCGCCGCGAGTGCGCGCCGGACCACGTGCAGGACCAGCGGCTCACCGCCCAG
>JAJAZJ010000018.1 GCA_026785795.1 Pseudoxanthomonas sp. | reverse complement strand
TCTTGATGGCAACCCCCTGCCGTGGATGTCCGTCCGATGAACGCTGAAGCCCTGGACCTGATGCTGTTGCGCGAGGTGCCGGCCGCCGCACGCGGCGACCATGGCGCCTACGGGCGCATCGTGCTGGCCTGCCAGAACACGGTCACGGCTATTGCCCTGGCTATCACCCGCGACGTGGCCGCCAGTGAGGATATTGCCCAGGACGCCTTTCTCAAAGCCTGGCAGCAGCTGGACCGCCTGAAGAACCACGCCAGCTTCCTGCCCTGGCTGCGCCAGATCACCCGCAACCTGGCCCGCGACCACCTGCGCGCCAACAGCAGCCGCCCGCTGTCCGGGGAAGGCGCGGACATCGCCATACAGCTGGCCGCCGATCCTTCCCCTTCCCCAGCCGAGCGACTGCTGCAGACCGAACAGGAACGCGTGGCTGCCGACATCATCTCCAACCTGCCCGAGGAGAGCCGCGAAACCCTGCTGCTGTACTACCGCGAAGGCCAGAGTTCGCAGCAGGTAGCCGCCCTGCTGGGGCTGAGCGATGCCGCGGTACGCAAGCGCCTGTCGCGTGCGCGCAGCAGCGTGCGCGACGACATGCTGAAGCGCTTCGGTGAGTTCGCGCGCAGTAGTGCCCCCGGTGCCGCGTTCGCACTGACGATGGGCAGCGCACTGATGGTGGCTGCGCCGGGCGCGAGTGCGGCCGCGATGATCGGGGCGAGCGCGCTGGGATCCGGCGCAGGCAAATTGGGCGCAGGCGGGCTGGGCGCTTCAGTGGTCAATGGCGGGGTCGGCTTCGGCGCGCTCGGTGCCGTCTTCAGCGGGCAGCTGCATACCGTCCTGCCCGCAATGATTGGCGGCATGCTTGGCGCCTACCTGGGCGGACTGTGCCTGCTGCGTTTTTCCGAAACCGCGGAGGAACGCCGCCAGGTGCGTGGTTTTATCTTCATGAACACCGCAACCGCAGCGCTGTTTAGCGTGGGCGTCCTGGTGCTGGTCGGCTTCGGCGCAAACACCGTGCCCATGCTGCTGTATGCATTGGCAGGATTGGCCGTGCTGAACTACCAGTGCCTGGTGCCGCTGCAGCGGATCATGGCCCCGCTGCTGGCGCGCGATGCCGTCCGCCGCAATCGCTCGGGCAAGCTTTGGCTATATGAATCCATGTACGGGCGTACCGGGGGGGTCGTCGCCAATGCCATCGTCGCAGTGTCCCTGGCCTGGGTGTTTCTAAGGTGAGGCCGGCCTGCAGTTCATTGCCTGAGCCGCGTGCGGCTTGATCAGGCACATCGCGCATGAAATAGAGCCCATGCCGCGCGTGGCATGGGCTTGCCTATTCCACGCATTGGCGATCGTTTACCTGGCCGGGGCCTTCATGGAACGGGATCCGGCACGGTCGGGCTGCATGGACTTGGCCGCACCCACCTCAGCCTGGCTGAGTTTGCCGTCCTTGTCCGTGTCGGCGCGGGCAAACCATTCATCCCTGCGCTGCCTGGTTCGCAGCTCGCGGTCGGCACGATCCGCGTAGCCATCCTTGTTCGCATCCATCTGCTGCAAGCGGGCGGCAAACGTCGCGTCGCCAGCCGCTTCGGCACGGCTGATGCGGCCGTCCTGGTTGCTGTCCAGCCGGGTCATTGCCTCGCGTGCGCCGTCGCCGCGCTGGCCGTGCCTGCCCGCTCCGCGCTGTCCGCGCCTGGGCATCTCGCCACTGGAAAGCCTGCCATCCTGGTTGGCGTCGAACTCGTCGAATTTGGCAGGCAGGCGCGGGGACTTGGCCGCTTCGCTGCGATCGACGTAACCATCACCATTGACGTCCAGGCTGGCACGCTGCGGCTGGCCGGCGACGGGGTCAGCCTGGGTGGCGGCCACAGCGGTGCCGGCGGACAGGGCGGCCAGTACCGACAGGGTGATGACGGTCTTGCGGTTCATTGTTTTTCTCCGGACGGGCGTGGCGGATATTGCCACTGCCACCATCAACGCCGTGGCGCACGCGCGGTTGACGCGGGGATCAATGCGTTCAGTTCGTGGATAGTCGCAGCCCACGCGATCACGCTGGCGCAGTATGCTGGGAACATGAGCCAGACCGTGGCACGCGCCGTCTCAATCCTGGGCCACCCGATGCTGGTGCTGCCGCTGGCGGTGATGGCCGTGGCGGCGATGCGTGGCGAAGCCAGCATGGTGCCGTCGATGGCCATCGGCTTCGGATTGTTCGCGGCGGTGGTGATGGCGTACTCCTGGCTGCAGGTAAAGCGCGGCCGCTGGGGTCACGTGGACGCCAGCCAGCGGAAAGAGCGCAGCACGCTGAATCGCTTCCTGCTCGTCGCCTTGCTGCTGTGCACCCTGCTGGCGGTGGTACGCAGCTGGCCGCATGAACTGGTGTTTGGATTGGGGCTGTCCGCTGCGTTGGTGGCGTTCGCCCTGCTGACCGCACGCTGGTGCAAGCTGTCTCTGCACTTGGCCTTCGTGGTGTTTGCCGCGCTGCTGCTGTGCTCGATTTCATGGTGGGCCGGGGCCGCCGCGCTGGCGTTCGCCGCAACGGTGGCATGGTCACGCCTGCGCCTGCAGCGTCACGTGCGCCGCGACCTGTTGGCCGGCGCCGCCGCAGGCGCCGTGGCCGGAACCCTCTGGCTGCTCGCCAGTCCCACCGGGATGGGCTGACGTGGGCAACGACAACCACCCGGCCGCCGACGACCTGCGCCTGTTCCATACCGGCGAGCATCCTTGCGGCTACTTTCCCGAACGCATTGCCCGCGACCTGGTGCTGGATCCGCATGACCCGCGCCTGGCCGCGTTCTATCCGACCGCCCTGGGCTGGGGCTTCCGTCGCTCCGGCGACCTGGTCTACCGTCCCCATTGCGAGGGCTGCCGCGCATGCGTGGCGGTGCGCATTCCTGCCAGCAGTTTCACCCCGGACCGCAGCCAGCGACGCTGCGCCGCCGCCAACGCGGAAGTCGAGGCGCGCATCGTCGCCGCCGAGCAGACAGAGGAACACCTGGCGCTCTACCAGCGTTACCTGGGCGCGCGCCACCGCGACGGCGGAATGGACGGCCACGGCGCAGTGGAATTCGAACAGTTCCTGGTCGGCAGCTGGTCACAGGGGCGCTTCCTGGAACTGCGCGAGCATGGCCGCCTGCTTGCCGTCGCGGTGACCGACCTGACCCCGGACGCCCTGTCCGCGGTGTACGCGTTCTACGATCCCGACCTCGCCCACCGCAGCCTGGGCACGCTGGCCATCCTGCGCCAGATCGAGTGGGCGCGGCGCGAATCCCGCCGTCACCTGTACCTAGGCTACTGGATCAAGGACCACGCGAAGATGGACTACAAGCGTCGTTTCCAGCCACTGGAGATGTTTGACGGCCGGCGCTGGGTACTGGCCCGCAAGCCTTGAGTCCGGTACGTACGCCAGTGTCATCATCCGTGCCCGGCTCCGTGCCAGAATCGGCCCATGCTGAAACTATTAATGTCGGCCCTGCTGCTTGCCTTGGTCAGCGGATGCGTGCAGGTCAACGTGCACGGTGATCCACCGGCGCAAGACGACGCCGCGCCGCTGCGCGTGGCCGCCTACAACGCCTCGCTGTACACGGCTGAGGCCGGTGGGCTGGTGCGCCAGCTGGCGGGCGACAGTGGGCAGGCGCGCAAGATCGCCGCCGTGCTGCAGCGCGTGCGCCCCGACCTGGTGCTGTTGAACGAGTTCGACTACGACCCGGCGCACCGCGCGGCCGACCTGTTCCAGCAGGACTACCTGCAGGTGGCGCAGGCCGGTGGCGGCCAGCCACTGCACTATCCGTACCGCTACCTGGCCCCCGTCAACACCGGCGTGCCCAGCGGCCTGGACCTGGATGGCGACCGCAGCGTGGGCGGCGCAGGCCGCGCAGGCGGCAACGATGCCTGGGGTTACGGCCTGCATCCCGGGCAGTACGGCATGCTGGTGCTGTCGAAGTACCCGATCGACGACGCCGCTGCGCGCACCTTCCAGCTGTTGCGCTGGCGTGATCTGCCGGGCGCGCTGCGCCCGCTGGACCCGGCCAGCGGCAAGCCGTTCCATCCAGACGAAGTGTGGAACCAGCTGCGGCTGTCTTCCAAATCACACTGGGACGTGCCGGTGCAGACCCCGCACGGAACGCTGCATTTCCTGGTGTCGCACCCCACCCCGCCTGTGTTCGATGGCCCGGAAGACCGCAACGGCCGCCGCAATGCCGACGAAATCCGCCTGTGGCGCGAGTACATATCGCCCGGCGACAAGCCGTGGCTGTGTGACGACCAGGGCCAATGTGGTGGACTGGCGCCGGATGCGCGCTTCGTGATCGCCGGTGACCTCAACAACGACCCGATAGATGGCAGTGGACGGCACGAGGCGATTATCGAGCTGCTGGAACACCCGCGCGTGCTGCGCCAGCGTACGCCGCGCAGCGAGGGCGGCGCACAAACCGCACGCGGCTATGCGGCGCAGGGGCTGACCATGCGCGGGTCGCCCGCCCACGTCACCGGTGACTTCGGCCCGCGCACCGGGGCCATGCGCCTGGACTATGTGCTGCCCTCCACCGGTTTCGCGTTCATCGATAACGGCGTGTTCTGGCCCGCGCGCGGCACGGCCGATGCGGCCATCGCCGACGGCAGCGACCACCGCCTGGTCTGGATCGACATCAGGCCTTAGCCGCACGCGCTGGAATGCTCCTGCCGCGCTGGCCGAATCCGAATACAGATTCGCTCTGCGCCGAAACAATCATCCGGATCATGCTGCCGGGCAGCAGCTAAAAACAGGAACTCCTACTCCAGGCGGATGCTGATCGCGGCGGCGGCATTGCGCGCAGTCGCGCGCGCGGCATCGCTGTCGCCGCCGCGGGCCAGGGTCACCCCCACCCGGCGCTGGCCCTCCACCCGGGGTTTGCCGAACAGCCGCAGCGCACTGTCGGCCGCCTGCAGCGCAGCCTGCACATTGGAAAACACCGGCACCCCGTGGCCCTGCGCCAGCAGCGCGCAGGAAGCCGACGGGCCCAGCTGGCGTATCGCCGGGATCGGCAGGCCCAGGATCGCGCGCGCGTGCAGCGCGAACTCGCTCAGGTCCTGCGACACCAGGGTCACCAGCCCGGTGTCATGCGGCCGTGGCGACACCTCGCTGAACCAGACCTCGTCGCCGCGCACGAACAGCTCCACCCCGAACAGACCCCAGCCGCCCAGGTCGTCGGTGATGGCCTGCGCGATCTGCTGCGAACGCTGCAGCGCCAGCGCCGACATCGGCTGCGGCTGCCAGCTCTCGCGGTAGTCGCCGTCCTTCTGCCAGTGGCCAATCGGGTCGCAGAACGACGTGCCACCGGCGTGGCGCACGGTCAACAGGGTGATTTCGTAGTCGAAATCGACGAAGCGTTCCACGATGCAGCGGCCCGCACCGGCACGCCCACCGGTCTGCGCATATTCCCAGGCCGGATTGATGTCCGCCTCGCAGCGCAGCGTGCTTTGGCCTTTTCCTGACGAGGACATGACCGGCTTGACCACGCACGGCAGGCCGATGGCCGCCACCGCCGCACGGTAGTCGGCATGGCTGTCCACGAAGCGATAAGCAGAGGTGGGCAGGCCCAGGGTTTCGGCGGCCAGGCGGCGGATGCCTTCACGGTCCATGGTCAGCCGCGCTGCACGCGCGGTTGGTATCACCCGCAGACCGGCTTCGGTTTCCAGCTCGACCAGGGTCTGGGTATGGATGGCCTCGATCTCGGGCACCACCAGGTGCGGTTGCTCCAACGCGATCAGTGCCCGCAATGCAGCCGGATCCAGCATGTCCAGCACGTGGAAGCGGTGCGCAACCTGCATGGCCGGGGCATCGGCATAGCGGTCGGCGGCAATCACCTCCACCCCGAACCGCTGCAGCTCCAGCGCCACTTCCTTGCCCAATTCGCCGGCGCCCAGCAGCAGCACGCGGGTGGCGCTGGGGGTGCAGGGGGTACCAATCGTGGTCATGCCGATGATCCTGGAGAGGGAGGGCACATGGTACCGGTCGCGTTCGGGGGCAGACGCCGCAGGGTGCTTGACATCTGATATCATTTTGATATCTTCGTTCGAACTATCAGGAGCCCACCATGAAAGAAATTCCGCTGCACTCGCTTCCCGGCATCCCCTTCCTGCTGGGCGTCCTGGCCATCTCTGCGC
>JAJAZJ010000017.1 GCA_026785795.1 Pseudoxanthomonas sp. | reverse complement strand
CCCAAGCTGGAGGCCTATGGCAATTCGCTGTTCCTGGCGGTGCAGACCGCGCAGATCATCGACGGGCATATCCGCTATGGCGAGACCCACGCGTTCCTGGGGCCGCGCTACCTGGTCACCGTGCGGCACGACGAGTCGGTGTCGTACACACCGGTACGCGAACGGGTGGAGCGCGAGGTGGACCTGCTTGCACTGGGGCCGTCGTTTGGCCTGTACGCGGTGCTGGATTTCATCGTCGACAACTACCGGCCCATCGTGGAGGAGTTCCGCGACAAACTGGATGCATTGGAGCGGGACATCTTCGCCGCGGATTTCCGGCGTGAGACGGTGCTCAGGCTTTACGAACTCAAGCGCGAACTCACCCAGTTGCGAATGTCGGTAGGTCCACTGCAGGACGTGCTGGCGCAACTGTCACGCTCGCACAGCGCGCTGATCCCGGAGGAGGTGCGCCTATACTTCCGCGACGTGCACGACCATGCGCTTCGGGTCAATGAATCGACCGACACGCTGCGCGACATGCTGGGCACTGCGATCAGCGTGAACCTGTCGCTGGTGACCCTGGCCCAGGGCGAGACCATCAAGCGCCTTGGCGCCTGGGCGGCGCTGCTGGCAGCCCCCACCCTGATCGCCTCGTGGTACGGGATGAACTTCGAACACATGCCCGAACTGCGGGGCCGCTATTCGTACCCGGCGCTGATCGCAACGGTGGGGGTGGCCTGCTTCGTCCTGTACCGCGCCCTCAAGCGCGCACGCTGGCTGTGACCATCCGGTGGAACCGGCCTGGAAGCGCCCTTCCTGGAAATCCACGACGGCCTGCATGAGTTCCTGGCGCGTGTTCATCACGAAGGGTCCGTGCCGCATGACCGGCTCGCGCAGGGGCCTGCCCGCCACCACGATCAGGCGTGCGCCCTGCGCACTGGCCCCGCAGCTGCAACGGGTCGCCGCCGGCCAGGATCGCCAGTTCCTGCGAGTCCAGCGCGCGCGCATCCTCGCCCTGCCCGACCTGGACAGAGCCTTCGTAGGCGTAGGCGAAGCTGTTGTGCCCGGCCGGCAGTGGATGCGCCCAGGCGATGCCGGGTTGCAGGTGCACGTCCAGGTACACCGGATCGGTGGCCGGCTGCACGATCGGCCCGGTGGTATCGCCCACCTGGCCCGCGATCACCTTGACCTCCACTCCCGCCGCCGGCTGCGCGACCGGGATCCGGTCGGGCGCGAATTCCTGGTAGCGCGGCGCGGTTGTCTTGTCGCGCGCGGGCAGGTTGAGCCATAGCTGGAAGCCCCGCATGCGCCCGGATTCCTGCTCCGGCATCTCCGAGTGGATCAGCCCGCGTCCGGCGGTCATCCACTGCACGCTGCCAGGGGTCAGCAGGCCCTCCTTGCCGTGGTTGTCCTTGTGGCGAGCGTGCCGCTGTCGTTCCTGGACCCGGGCCGCAGCTACACCGCGCAGATCCACCGCGACGGCGACAACGCGCACTGGAAGCACGCGCCGCAGGACATCGTGATCGAGGAGCGCAAGGTCACCAGCACCGACACGCTGGCCCTGCGCCTGGCGCCCGGCGGCGGCCAGGCGATCCGATTCGTGGCCAACTAGCCGGCGCAACGCCTGCCGGGCTGCCGCACGCGGCGACCCGGCACGACTTGCCGCACCGGCCGCGCTGCTTCACCATGCGCGGCATGGAAGCAATCACCAAGCCCGCCCTGCCCGCCTGCGTCATCAACTGCGTGCACTACGACAAGCAGGGTGCGCGCCACGACATCACCCTGGATGCGATCAGTGACGTGGTGGCAAACGAGGACAATGGCTTCGTCTGGGTCGGCCTGTACGAGCCCTCCGAGGAAATCCTTGAAAAGCTGCAGGAGGAATTCGGCCTGCATGACCTGGCCGTGGAAGATGCACGAAACGCACACCAGCGCCCCAAGCTGGAGGCCTATGGCAATTCCATTTTCGTGGTCATGCACACCGCACAGGTGGTGCACGAAAAGATCCTGTTCGGCGAAACCCATGCCTTCGTTGGTCCGCGCTATCTCATCACGGTGCGCCATGGCGCCTCACTGTCCTACGCGCCGGTGCGCGAGCGAGTGGAGCGCGAACCCGAGCTGTTGGTGCTGGGTCCTGCCTACGGGCTGTACGCAGTGCTGGACTTCATCGTGGACAACTACCGGCCGATCATCGATGAGTTCCGCCAGACCGCGGACTCGCTGGAGCAGGCGATCTTCGCCGACACCTATCGCCGCCAGACCGTGATCCGGCTGTATGAGCTGAAGCGGGAACTGACCCAGATGCGGCTCGCGGTCGCGCCGCTGCAGGACGTGCTGGCCCAGTTCACCCGCACCCAGAGCGCACTGCTTTCCGAGGAAGTGCGCCTGTATTTCCGCGACGTCCACGACCATGCGCTGCGCGTCAACGAGTCGATCGACACCCTGCGGGAGATGCTGACCACCGCGCTGACCGTCAACCTGTCGCTGGTCACCCTGGGCCAGGGTGAGGTGCTGAAGCGGCTGGGTGCGTGGGCCGCTCTGCTGGCCGCACCCACCCTGATTGCAAGCTGGTACGGAATGAATTTCCAGCATATGCCGGAATTAAATACACGCTACGGCTACTGGGTGCTGATTGCGGTGGTGGCGCTGGCCTGCGGCCTGCTGTACCGGCTGTTCAAGCGGGCCAAGTGGCTGTAGCCGTGACATCTTGCTTTGAAAAACACCGCCCTCGACAGGGCCAGGGTCTTAGCCCGTTTCTTGCAAGATGGGTTGACCCGCTCGCCACAGCTGGGGACGCAGCGCGCAGCCCCGTGGCGCACGGAAATTTCATGCAGGATTTCTCCAGATCGGCCAGGACGGTACTGACTGTCAAGTCTGCTTCCACGAAGGCCACGACGCACGATTTTGGCGGACGCAATGGCTCGCGCTGCCGCTGAACTCGTGGACCACACCTGGGAGTTCACGCCAGCCGGGATCCATTTGGAACCCGCCTCTCCAGGGCAGTGACCACCACACCCTCGTCGGTATGGAATCCGGTCAGCAGGAATTCGGAAGCAAACGGCCCCACCTGCTTGACCGGGAAATTCAAGACGCCCACGATCTGCCGCCCCAGTAGCTGTTCCGCTGTGTACAGGTCCGCGACCTGGGCGCTGGTCTTGCGCGCGCCGTAGGGGCCGAAGTCCGCCCACAGCTTGAACGCCGGCTTGCGTGCCTCAGGGAAGGCTTCCACCCGCACCACCGTGCCCGCCACCATCAGCACCTTCTCGAACTCAGGCCAGCTGATCGGCTCCTTCAGCGTGGCTGTGATCGGCTGCATGCGCCTACTGCCCGATGTGCTGCTTCAACCAGTCGTTGACCGTGTCGTGCCAGAGCACGCTGTTCTGCGGCTTGAGCACCCAGTGGTTTTCATCCGGGAAGTACAGCAATCTGGATTCGATGCCAGCGCGCTGTAGCGCGGTGAAAGCCGACAGGCTTTGCTCCAGCGGCACGCGGAAGTCATTCTGGCTGGCCACGACCAGGGTGGGCGTATTCCACTTGTGGATATGGCGCGCGGGGTTGAACTTTTCGTAGCCCTGCGGATTGGCGTGCACCGTGCCGCCGAACTCCCACTCGGTGAACCACAGCTCTTCGGTGGCCAGGCCCATGGAAAGGGTGTCCATTACCCCGTTGTGGGTCACCGCGCACTTCCACGGCGATTTGCCGCTGCGGTCCAGCCAGTTACCGGCCATCCAGTTGATCATGTAGCCGCCGTAGCTGGCGCCGAGCGCGCAGGCCTTGTCGCCGTCGAGGAACGGGTACTGCTTCTGCGCGGCAGCCCAGCCCTTCTGCAGGTCCTCGAGCGGTTTGCCGCCCCAGTCTTCGCGGATCGAGTCGGTAAACGCCTGCCCGTAGCCGGTGGAGCCGTGGAAATCAATCATCACCACCGCGTAGCCCTGGCCTGCGTAGGTCTGCGGGTTCCAGCGGTAGCTCCAGCCATCGCCAAAGCTGCCCTGCGGGCCGCCGTGGACCAGAAACGCCACTGGATACTTGCGGCCTTCAACGTAGTTCCATGGCTTGACCACGTAGGCATACACCGTTGCGCCCTGGGCGCCCTTGAAGCTGAACTGCTCGGCCGCGCCCATGGTCACGCCGGGCAGGTACTCGCTTGCACTGGGCGTGATCGAACGCAGTGGCGCGCCGGCCAGCGTGGTGGTGAACAGCTGGTCGCCCGTCTGCAGCGTGTTGCGGGTGAAGGCCAGGGTATCGCCCGCGATATTGAACGCCGACACGCTGCCCTCACCCACCACCTTGCGAACGGCGTCGCTGTCCAGGTCGATGGCGAACAACGGGTGCAGGCCCACGTCCTGCGCCGTGGTGAAAAGGGTCTTGCCGTCCGGCGACAGCGTGATGCTGTCGGCAGAGCGGTCCCAGCCATCGGCGATCCGACGCAGTGCGCCGCTTTCCACGTCAAGGGCACGCAAGCCGAAGCGGTCCGCTTCGTAGCCCGGGCGGTTTGTGGCGCGGTAGTACAGGGTGCTGCCGTCTGCACTGAACACCGGGCCGGTGTCCCACGCGGGATTGGCCAAGGTGAGGTTGACCGCTGCGCCAGTGCCGTCCGCATTGAACCGGTAAAGATCGAAGTTCGTGGACCAGGCCTCTGCCCTGCCGGCGGCGCGGATGCTGGCCACCAGCGACCCGCCGTCCGGCGCCCATGTGTATTCGCTGGCGTCGCCGAATGGCATGGAGGGCGCATCACCGTCGATGGCATGGGTCAGCGAAACCGCCGTGGCCACGGGCTCGCCCAGGGTCACCGGCAGCGGCGCCACGAACAGGCGGTTGCGGCGGCCATCGGCCCAGGCATCCCAGTGGCGAACGAACAGGCGATCGTGGACTATCCCGGTGCTCTGCTTGGCCTTGGAATCATCCAGGCGCTTGCGGGTGCAGGAAAAATCCGCACTGCAGTCGGCGAAGGTGCGGGCGCTGAAGGCCAGGCGGGAGCCATCTGGCGACACGCGGTAATTGCCAATGTCCAGTGCGAAGGCGGTCAACTGCTGCGGCACGCCGCCCGCCAGCGGCACCGAGTACAGCTGCTGGCTGCCCGACCTGGCGCTGAGGAAATACACGGCCTTGCCATCGGGCGAAAATGCCGGGGAGTTTACGTTCCAGCCATCTGCAGTCAAGCGACTGGGCGGACGCTGGTCGCGAATCCGCAGGTTGCGCATCCACAGCCCGGTGCTGGCCTTGACCCGCTCCTGGTCCATGCTGCGCTGGGCGAACACCACCACGCTGCCATCTGGCGACAGCACTGGCGACGACACGCGGTCCAGCCCAACCAGATCACGGACATCCAGGCCGCGATCAGCGGCCAGGGAATCCAGGCAGGGCAGCAGCAGCAGGCACAGCAGGACTAGGCGGGATTTCATGCGGATCTCCGATCTTTGGTTCGCACCGATGGTAGTGATTCCCCGGGGCATGGCAAGGGCATTTGGTCATGTGGCGGAGCTACGAGGCCGCTGGCGTTTGCTGCGCTGGCCGTCGCTATACTCGCGCTTTCCGGGCCAGGAAGCGCCTTGAGCATCTTGATCCAGCCGGCCCTGCCGGCCCACGGGGATTTCCTGGGCCATCCCAAGGGCGTGTACGTCTGCTTCTTCACTGAAATGTGGGAGCGCTTCTCCTTCTACGGCATGAAGGCGCTACTGCTGCTGTACCTGACCAAGTACCACCTGTTCGGTGACGGCGCGGGCCTGGACCTGCTGGGGGCCTACGGCGGGCTGGTGTACAGCGTACCGGTCATCGGCGGGCTGCTGGCCGACCGCTGGCTGGGCATGCGCAAGGCGGTGGTGTTCGGTGCGGTGCTGCTGGTGCTTGGCCACGCCGGCATGGCCCTGGAGGGCGCCGCGGCGACCATTGTGGGCGGGGTGGTGGTTCGTGACGAGGGCGCGTTGCGCTTCACGTATCTGTCGCTGGCGCTGATCATCATGGGCGTTGGCTTCCTGAAGCCGAATATTTCCACCATCGTCGGCAAGCTGTATCCGGCCAACGATCCGCGCCGCGACTCGGGCTTCTCGCTGTTCTATGCGGGCATCAACCTCGGTGCGCTGTTCGCCTCGCTGATCTGCGGCTACCTGGGTGAAACCGTTGGCTGGCGCTATGGCTTTGGCGCGGCCGGGATCGGCATGGTGATTGGCCTGTGCATGTTCCTGTGGGGCCAGAAGTACCTGGCCGGCCATGCCGAGCCGGCTGCGCCGGAACGCCTGCGCGAACGCGTGCTGGGCGTGCCGCGCGAGTGGTTGATCTACGCCAGCGCCGTGCTTGCGGTGCTGCCGGTGGCGTGGCTGATGTGGGCTTCGGCAT
>JAJAZJ010000016.1 GCA_026785795.1 Pseudoxanthomonas sp. | reverse complement strand
GTCGCGAGGCCTGGCGGCGACCACGCTGGATGACTATCGGCAGCAGATGCTGCAGGCGTTGCTCGCCTTGCCGCCTCCGCGCGTGGTGGTCGGCGCCAGCCTTGGCGGCCTGCTTGCCCTGCAGATTGCCGCCCATGCGGATGCGCTGGTGCTGGTAAATCCGCTGCCGCCCGCGCCTTGGCATGGGCGGTTGCCTACCCGCGACTGGACGCAGGTCGTGCCCTGGGGCGGCGAGGCACGCCTGGCTTCAACGCGCGCTGCACTTCCGGATGCCGACGATGCGACCTCGCTGTATGCCTACCGTCGCTGGCGCGACGAATCGGGCGCCGTGCTCAACGCCGCCCATGCCGGTATTGCCGTGGCCCGGCCGCGCTGTCCGCTGCTGCTCGTTGCCTCGCGGGTTGACCCGGACGCGCCCCCATCAATCATCCAGGCGATGTCCGAAGCGTGGGCTGCCCCGTGCATGCACACGGCCGCGACCAGCCACGTCGGACCACTGCTGGGGCGCGAAGCGCCTTCCATCGCGGCGTCCGCCGCGGCCTGGCTGGCGCGCGCATGGCAGGCGGGCAACGACGCCGGTGGAGCTGCTACCAGTCGATCTGGCCGCTGACCACGCTGCACACCCGGCCACCCGACCAGACTTCGCCTTCCGGGTCCACGTACAGTTCGATGATTGCATCATGGCCGACTTCACGCCCCTGGCTGATGCGGTAGCGGCCATCGTGTCCGGGCAGGGCGTCCTGCGAAGCCAGCCAAGCGGCCAACGTCGCGTTGGCGGCGCCCGACGCCGCATCCTCGAACTGCGCCGGGGCACCGACCCAGGCGCGCACCGCCAGGAAATACACCGGATCATCGCTCCGCGCGAACACGCACATGCCCATGCTTTCAGTGGATTGCGCCAGCTTGCCGATGGCTTCCCAGGGCGGCGTTGCCGCACGCAGCGAGGCTTCGTCGCGTAGCTCGGCCAGCCACCAGCGGCGGCCACCATCCATCAAAGCGGGCGGCAATGCGCCGAGCGGCAAGGTCGCCAGGACATCACGCAGCCGCGCGTCTTCCGGTGAAGCGATTTCCATCACCTTCGCCCGTGGCGTGCGTACCGCGATGGTGCGGGTACGACCCGAGCCGGTTAAACGCAAAGGCAGCAGGCCGGCGATGCCCTCCTGGACCAGCAATCCGTCGCGCGGCGTTGCCAGTCCAGCCTCGACTACGGCGTGCGCGGTGCCGACGCTGGGATGGCCGGCAAACGGCACCTCGCGGCGCGGACTGAAGATACGGATACCGTAGCTGGCTTCCGCTTTCGTCGCCGGAAACACGAAGGTCGTCTCTGGCAGCCGCGTCCAGCGGGCGATGGCCTGCATGGCGCTATCGTCCAGGCCGTCGGCATCCAGCACCACGGCGAGTGGATTGCCTGCACCTGGTCGGTCGGCAAAGACGTCGAGCTGTGCATAGCGGCGAGAGGTCATGGCAAGGTGGTCTCGGGGGGCAGCGCAGCTTAGCAATCCACGCTGCCGCGTATCACCGCCTGCACCTGTCCGCCGATCCAGACCCCGCCCTGCGCGTCCACCTGTACTTCCACGCGGCCATCACGTCCCAGTTCGCGACCCTGGCTGGCGATATAGCGTCCTTCGGCGCCCGGCAGGGTGCCCGCACGGTGCATGAGCGCAGCAATGCTGGCATTGGCGCTGCCGGTCACCGGGTCTTCCGGGATGCCATCGGCAGGGCAGAAGGCGCGCACGGCAAGCTGGTGGTCGGCATGCTGGCAGCGGCCAAAGACCGCCAGGCCGACGGTACCACTGGCAAGGGTCAACGACGCGATCGCGGCCAAATCAGGCTGCATACGGCGGACCGCGGCGGCATCGGCCAGCTCCACCAGCCACCAGCTGGGGCCGTTGTTCCACACGGCGGGCGCCAGTTCGCCCCGCGCCAGCCCGTGCAAGGCGGCATCGACGCCAGCGTGATGCGCATGGGCGGTGTCCACCGGAACAGCAGGCGGGGTGCGGACATGCAGCACGCGTATCCCGTTGCGTTCATCGATCCGCACCGGAAGCAGGCCCGCGGCACACTCCTGCACCAGGCCTGCCTTCCGTGGCTGCACCTGGCCTGCATCCAGCGCCGCCCATGCCGCGCCTACGCTGGGATGGCCGGCGAAGGGCAGCTCCTGGCGCGGGGTGAAGATGCGCACGCGGTAGTCGGCGGCGGGCGTGGTGGGAGGGAGGAAAAAGATGGTTTCGGAAAGGTTCGCCCATGCCGCATAGGCCTGCATGGCGGCGACTTCCATGTCGTCTGCGTCGAAAACCACGCCCAGCGGATTGCCGGCACCCGGCCGGTCCGCGAAAACATCAAGCTGCAGGTAAGGGCGTACGCTCATGCGGGCCGGCTCTCGTGCTGGTGTTCGTTTAGAATCCAAGGTTCACGCCCGAATGGTCGGGCAGTCCCTCCACCTTGTCCATGCCCGCATCCCCACCTGCGCCCGACCGCTGGATCGTCCTCAAGTTCGGCGGCACCTCGGTGTCGCATCGGCACCGCTGGGACACCATAGGCCGGCTGGCGAAAGGCAGGGCCGACGACAACGATGCACGCATATTGGTGGTGGTCTCTGCGCTGTCCGGGGTGACCAACGAGCTGACCGCGGTCGCCGACGGCGCGCCCGACGCCGCCGAGCGGATCGCTGGCCTGGAGCAGCGCCATCGTGACTTCGCCTTCGAGCTTGGCCTCGATCCGGATCAAGTGCTGGGTGAGCAACTGCTGGCGCTGCGCGCACTGAGCATCGGTGAACGTGCCCAGGCGCGCGAATTGGACTGGCAGGCCGAAGTGCTGGCGCAAGGTGAACTGCTTTCTTCCACGCTCGGCGCGGCCTACCTGCGCGGCTGCGGCCTGGATTTCGGCTGGATGGATGCACGCCAGTGGCTACAGGCCAGCGCCTTGCCCAACCAGAGCGCGTGGGCTCAGCGCCTGTCGGTGACCTGCAGCACGGCCGCCAGTGAAGATTGGCGCCAGGCGTTTCGCGCGCAGCCCACGCGCATGCTGTTGACCCAAGGGTTCATCGCACGCCACGCCGATGGCGGCACCGCCGTCTTGGGTCGCGGAGGATCGGACACCTCGGCCGCCTATTTCGGCGCCCTGCTCGGCGCGCAGCGCGTTGAAATCTGGACCGACGTGCCGGGCATGTTCAGCGCCAATCCGCGTGAAGTGCCCGATGCCCGCCTGCTGATCCGCCTGGATTACCAGGAGGCGCAGGAAATCGCCACCACCGGCGCAAAGGTGCTGCATCCGCGATCAATCAAGCCGTGCCGCGATGCCGGGGTGCCGATGGCAATCCTCGACACCGAGCGCCCGGAGCTGCCCGGCACCAGCATCGACGGTGAGGCGCTCACGGTGCCCGGGGTCAAGGCCATCAGCCGCCGCAACGGCATCGTGCTGGTGTCGATGGAAGGCATCGGCATGTGGCAGCAGGTCGGCTTTCTGGCCGACGTGTTCGAGCGCTTCAAGCGCCACGGCCTGTCGGTCGACCTGATCGGCTCTTCCGAGACCAACGTCACCGTGTCGCTCGATCCCAGCGAGAACCTGGTCACCACCAACGTGCTGGCCGCGCTGTCGGCGGACTTGGCCGAGGTGTGCCGGGTGAAGGTGATCGCGCCGTGCACGGCCATCACCCTGGTCGGCCGCGGCATGCGCTCGCTGCTGCACAAGCTGTCGGATGTGTGGGCCACGTTCGGGCGCGAGCGCGTGCACATGATCTCGCAGTCGTCCAACGACCTGAACCTGACCTTCGTGATCGACGAGGCGGATGCAGACGGGCTGCTGCCGGTGCTGCACGCCGCGCTGATCGAAAGCGGGGCCATGCCGGTGGAAGAAACCAGCGTGTTCGGCCCGCGCTGGCGCGAGATCGCGGACGGAATCCGTAGACGTGACGCGCCGTGGTGGCACGCCGAGCGCGATCGCCTGCTGGCCATGGCCGCTTCCGGCACCCCGCGCTATGTCTACCACCTGCCCACGGTGCGCGCACGTGCGCGTGCGCTGGCCGCACTGCAGCCCATCGACCAGCGTTACTACGCGATCAAGGCCAATGCACACCCGGCCATCCTGCAGCTGCTGGTCGAAGAAGGCTTCGGGCTGGAATGTGTTTCGCTGGGCGAACTGCGGCGCGTGTTCGAGACCCTACCCGAGCTGTCGCCCCGGCGGGTGCTGTTCACGCCGAGTTTCGCGCCGCGCGCCGAGTACGAAGCCGCCTATGCCTACGGGGTCACGGTCACCGTCGACAACGAGGAAGTGCTGCAGCGCTGGCCCGAGGTCTTTCGTGGCCGCTCGCTGTGGCTGCGGGTAGACCTGGGGCGTGGCGATGGCCATCACGAAAAGGTGCGCACCGGCGGCAAGGAGTCCAAGTTCGGGCTGCCGGTGGCCTGGGTCGAATCCTTCGTGGCCCGCGCGCGGGCCTTGGGCGCCAGCGTCAACGGCCTGCATGCGCACCTGGGCAGCGGCGTGGACACGCCCCAGCACTGGAAGCAGATCTGCGATGAGCTGGGTGGCATCGCCGACCGTATCGGCAGCATCGAGGTGATCGACATCGGCGGTGGTCTGCCAATTCCCTACACCCAGGACGACGAACCGTTTGATCTGGATGCCTGGGGGGTGGGCCTTGCCGAAATCAAGGCCGCCTATCCCGGCTACCGGCTGGCCATCGAGCCCGGTCGCTACCTGGTGGCCGAGGCCGGCGTGCTGCTGGCCAGCGTGACCCAGGTGGTGGAAAAAGACGGCGTCCGCCGGGTCGGCCTGGATGCCGGCATGCATAGCCTGATCCGTCCGGCGCTTTACGACGCCTGGCACGACATCGCCGTGCTCAATCGTCTTGAACAGCCAGACGAAAGCGTGTGCGACGTGGTGGGGCCGATCTGCGAGTCCAGCGACGTGTTGGGCAAGCGGCGACGCCTGCCCACCGGCACGACCGAAGGCGACGTGGTGGTGCTGGCCGACGCCGGCGCCTACGGCTACAGCATGGCCAGCACCTACAATTTGCGTGCACTGCCCATCGAGGAAACGATCCATGAACCCGCGCGCTGAGTTCATCCTGGCCAGTGCGCTGCTGGCGGCACTGCTGCAGCTGGCGGTGTTCATGGCCCTGGCGGTGCTGTGGTGGAACCTGGACCCGGCCAGCACGTTCCGACGTGCGCTGACCTGGCTACCGTCGCCGCTGTTCGCAGCGGGCGTCTCGGCATGGTTCACCAGCCGGCTGCATCGGCGCGCGCTCGACCGCGGCGGCTTCAAGCCATTCGGACTGGCGTGGCGCACGGTTCTGCTGGCCATGCTGCTGTACCCGGCCTGCGTGGCGGGCTGGCTGCTGCTGACCGCGCTGGCCGACCAGCGCTGGGCGGAAAACCCGGCGACTCTGCAGCAAACCTGGAAAATCATGCCGACCCTGGTGATGTACCCAGCGATCTTCGCCGTGCTCTTGGGCACTGCGCCGGCGCTGCTGTTCGAGTACTTCGTCGCCCGCCGTTACCTGCGGCGCGGCGCAGGCAAGTCCAAGAGTGCGCCATGAAGACGTTCGACAAAGACAAGGTCTCGGTGTTCCGCTACGTCTCCTGCGCTCTGGATGTAGACACCGGCGTGGCCAGGCTGGTGTATGCATTCGATGACGGCCCGGAGCTGGTGGAGACGGTCAGCTTCCCCGGCGCTCCGTTCGCGCTCGATGGCGCGCGGGCCGCGGCGGTCTTGCAGGCGCTGCGCCTGCTGCACCTGGTGGCCGGGGTCAGCTACTACAAGGCTGCGGTGCCGGAAGAAATCCGCCTGGACAGCTACACCATCGATGCGGCTACCGCCGGACTGCTGCAGGACGTCTTCGTGCACGGGCTTGGAGAGTTTGCCTATCGAAATGACTTGAAGCTGGGCGATCGGATCCGGTTCCCGGCTGCAAGTCCACCGCTTGCAGCGGCGCCCACCCTTGGCCTGCGCCAGCACGCGCTGGTGGCGATTGGAGGAGGCAAGGACTCGCTGGTATCGATTGAGGCGCTGCGCGCTGCAGGCGTTGCGCAAACCGTCAGCTGGATCGGCAATTCGCAGCTGATCGCGGCGTGCGCGGCGCATACCGGCCTGCCCAACTTGAACATAGATCGCAGAATTGCACCCGAACTGTTCGAGATGAACCGCCAGGGGGCCTGGAACGGGCATATCCCGGTCACCGCGGTGAACTCCGCCATCCTGGTGGTCGCCGCGCTGCTGCAGGGAGTGGACCAGGTGGTCTTTTCCAACGAGCGTTCGGCAAGCTACGGCAGCCTGATTCCCGGTAGCGGCGAGGTCAACCACCAGTGGTCCAAGGGCTGGGCCTTCGAGCAGGCCTTTGCCCGGCATTTGCAGTCCCACGTGGCGGCCGACCTGAACTATTTCTCACTGTTGCGCGCGCTGAGTGAGCTTGCGGTGGCCAGGCAGTTCAGCAAGTCGGATCGCTACGACGCGCACTTCTCCAGCTGCAACCGCAATTTCCATATCCTGGGCGAGCGCCCGGTGAACCGCTGGTGCGGTGTTTGCCCGAAGTGCCACTTCGTGTTCCTGGCGCTGGCGCCGTTCATGCCCAAGCCGCGCCTGGTGGGCATCTTCGGCCGCAACCTGCTGGACGATCCGGCGCAGGCGGCCGGCTACGATGCGCTGCTGGAATTCCAGGACCACAAGCCGTTCGAATGCGTGGGCGAGGGTCGCGAGTCACGGGCCGCCATGGCCGCGCTGGCGGAGCGCCCCGAGTGGAAGGAGGACGCGTTGCTGGCACGTTTTATCCGCCAGATCCGGCCACACCTGATCGACAGCCAGCTGGATATCCAGCCAATGCTGGCGCTGGATGCCGAGCATGGCGTGCCGGCTGCGCTGTGGGAGCAGGTGCGTGCGAATTTCGCAGCTTGAAGGCCGCCGTGTAGCGCTGTGGGGGTGGGGCCGTGAGGGACGCGCGGCCTACAGCGCCATCCGCGGCAGGCTGCCGGAGCTTGCGTTGACGGTCCTTTGTTCGCCTGATGAAACAGCCGAAGTAGCCGCCCTGCAGGACCTGCGGCTGGCCGTTGAGACCGAGGCCAGCGCCGGGGTGCTGGCCCGCCACGAGGTGGTCATCAAGTCGCCCGGCATCAGTCCGCTGCAGCCGGCTGCGCTGCAGGCAGCACGTAGCGGCACCACGTTCGTGGGCGGCACCAGCATATGGTTCGATGAGCATGCGGGCAGCGATGGCGTGGTGCCGCACTCGATCTGCGTCACCGGCACCAAAGGCAAGAGCACAACCACGGCCCTGCTGGCCCACCTGCTGCGGGCTGGCGCCCCGCGAACCCCACAGCGCGCCACAAAAGGCTAGGCGCCGCTGGAGCAGATAGGACCTTAGCCCACCCCTG
>JAJAZJ010000015.1 GCA_026785795.1 Pseudoxanthomonas sp. | reverse complement strand
TCCTTGTCCTTGCGCAGGTTCTTCTGCTTGGCGCCGACAAAGGACCAGATTTCGTCGCACTCGATCCGCTCGCAGTGCAGGTCGTTCATCACGCGGTCTTGGTGGAGCGCGCAGGCTTCGCCAACGTCCGCCAGCAGCTTCAAAACCGTGTTCTTGCTCGTGCCTGTGACCCTTGCCGTACCGTTCACGCCCATACCTTCGGAGATGCAGTTCAGGATTTGCACGCGGTCTTCTATGGAGAGCTTGTTCATGCGGCTTTCGTTCAGGTCAGTTTGAATTGTAGTTTGTAACTGTCGCTAAGCAAGCAGAATCAGAAAAACGGTTGCTTGCATACTAAGTTCAGCCGTGAGAGAATGCAAGCACGATTGAAAAGGCGGTGCTTACATGAGTGATGAACCTAAAGAGTTGACCGGTCGGGCAAGGGGCGGTGCCGCGAGGGCGGCAAAACTGACGCCGGACCAGCGAAGCGACATCGCGCGGAAAGGGGCGCTCGCAAAGAAAGCCAAAGCGGCGGCAGCGACCCCGGACGGCCCAGCGCTGCCAGTCGCTCAGTTCCCCGGCGAGTTGAAGCTCGGTAGTCTCACGTTTCCCTGCGCAGTCCTCTCGGATGGCACTCGGGTGCTAACCGAAGCCGACTTCATGGCCGGACTCGGGATGTACCGCAGCGGGGCGCTCTCGGTGCGTCGTGCCGAGGCTGGAGACGAGGGTGCACAGATGCCCCTTTATCTTGCGTTTAAGAACCTAATCCCGTTTGTAATCAAGCACTTAGGCGATGTGCACGTCAAGCCGCTTAAGTACAAGACGTTGACCGGCGGCACTGGCCACGGGATCAATGCGACCCTCATTCCGAAGATTTGCTCTATCTGGTTGGACGCTAGGCGCGCCGGGGTGCTCGGAACGCGCCAAGAGAAGATCGCGGACAACGCCGAAATGCTACTAAGGGGGCTGGCCGAGGTTGGCATCGTGGCTCTCGTTGATGAGGCGACGGGCTACCAGAGCGTGCGTGCGAAAGATGCGCTGGCCAAGATACTTGAGGCGTTCGTGGCAAAGGAATTGCAGCCGTACCTCCGCACATTTCCAGTCGAGTATTACGAGCACCTGTTCCGTCTCTACGACCTGCCATATCCCCCGGTGGGCAACAAGTCATGGCGGCCTGCGTTTTTTGGGCACATCACCAATGATGTGATCTATTCGAGGTTGGCCCCGGACCTATTGCCGGAGCTTAAGAGGGCCGCTTCCAGAGCCGAGCGAAAGTCCAAGCTGCATCAGTGGCTCACGAAGGACATCGGCCACCCGAAGTTGCGCGAGCACCTTGCTTCAATCGTGTCGATATTGAAATTGTCGAAGACCCCCGAGCAGTTCAAGGCCAATGTGGACTACGTGCACCCGGCCCGGGGAAGCTCTGGGAACCTCGACTTCGGCGGGCCCACCTAACGAGCAGCCGTTTTTCTGTTCGCCTTCTTAGCCGCGCCCTTGATCGCCTTGGGCGCGGTTTCCTTTTGGGGCTTGGGCGCGGGCGGGACGGCCTTTGGCTGTTCGCCAGTTGCCTGGCGGAACACATCGAAGGCGGTCTGGGTGAAGTCTTTGCGTGCGGGCATACCTGCATTATCCGGTTCGGGTCAGTTTGAACCTAGCCCCTTGTTACGGAGAGACTTTCAAACTGCACCATTACCGTCTTCGCTCCCGGGCCGCGGGTACCATCGCCGGATGTTCAGCTACCGCCACGCTTTCCACGCCGGCAATCACGCCGACGTGCTCAAGCACACCATCCTGATCGCGCTGCTGCGGCATCTGACCCAGAAGGATGCCGCCCTGACGGTGGTCGATACCCATGCCGGCGCCGGACTGTACCGGCTGGACGGCGACTATGCCGGCACTTCGGGCGAGGCGGCGGATGGCATCCTCAAGCTGTTTTCGGCGTTGAAGCCCCAGCACAAGTCGCCGCCCGCCATCCCCGAAGTCGCGCCCGCCCTGCAGGATTACCTGGACCTGGTGGCCTCCTTCAACACGTCGGGGAACCTGAAGGTCTATCCCGGCTCCCCTTTCATCATCCAGCGCTTGCTGCGCCAGGAGGCGCGCGACAAGCTCAAGCTGTTCGAGTTGCATCCCACCGACATCAAGTCGCTGGTAGCCAATATCGCCCAACTCAAGGCCGGACGGCAGGTGGCCGTCGCGCGCGAAGACGGTTTCGAGGGCCTGAAAGCCTTCTTGCCACCGCCAGCGCGGCGCGCCCTGGTGCTGATCGACCCAAGTTACGAGATCAAGAGCGACTACCCGAAAGTAACCGCTTCGATACAGGACAGCTTGAAACGCTTTGCCACAGGCAGTTACGCAGTCTGGTACCCCGTGATTCCCCGGCCGGAGGCGCATGAAGTCCCGCGGCGCCTGAAAACCCTCGCCACCCAGGCCGGCAAGCCCTGGCTGCACGCGACCTTGTCGATCGGCCAGGCGGACGAGCGCAATGTGCCTGGCGAGCCGGCCCGCGGGCAGGGCCTGACCGCCAGTGGAATGTTCGTCATCAACCCGCCCCATACGCTCAAGGCGGCGCTGCTGCTGGCGCTGCCACAGATGCTGAAGGTGTTGGGGAGGGGCCGCGGCGAATCGCAGGCGGTGGAGGCCGGCGGCTGACGGCTGACGGCCCGTGGGGCTAGCGCCTGGATGCCAGCACGAGCGTCCAGTAGAAGCCCCACTGCGAACCGGCATGGTGAACGCACGCGGCGCCGACCTCGACAAAGGCCGGGTTCATCAGGTTCTGGCAATGGGAGGGGCTGCCCAGCCAGCCGCGAATCGCGCCGGCGAGGGTGCTGTCGCCACCAGCCAGGTTCTCGCCGACGTGGCGCCAGTTATAGCCTTCGGAAGCGACCCGGTAGCCGACACGCCTGCCGTCCGGGCTGATGTGGTCGAAGTAGCCCCGGGTCGCCATGTCCGACGAGTGCTGCAAGGCTGCGGAGGCCAGCGTCGGACTCCATAACAAGGCCTTGACCGGCTTCATCCGGATGTTGCCGCAGGCGCGGGCCGACGCACGGGCGATATTCACTTGCTTCAGAGCCGCTTCCCGCAGGTGAGGCAGCCCGCAGTTGTCGGGCTCCACCCTTGCGACCGGCTGGGGCGCCGGGACTGCGGTGGCCGGCTTCGCAGGGACCGCCGGCGGCGGCCGCAGCGGCTCGGGCGACTGGAGGCCAGCACATCCCGCCAGCACCAGACCTGCGGCAGCAGCACACAGCGACAAGCGGACGGCACGGTCACCCATGCCGCAGATGATATTCGGCCGCCATGCGGCGGGCGGTCAGCGCAGGCCCAGATTCATCGTCCAGTAGGTGCCGTAGGTCGACGGTGACTTTTCCACGCAGGCCACCGCGACGTCGGCGAACACCGGATTCATGATGTTCTGGCAGTGGCCGTCGCTGGCCAGCCAGGTTTGCATCACAGACGCCACCGAACCTTGACCGGCCGCAATGTTTTCGCCGGCGGCCCGCCACGAGTAGCCCTCCGTCCACAGCCGCTGGCCCAAGGTCACACCTTCCGGACTGGTGTGCGAAAAGTAATTCCGGGTGGCCATGTCGGCCGAATGCTTGGCTGCCGCGGAGAACAGGATGTCGTTCCAGGCCAGGGCCCTGGTGGCTGTGAAGATCTGGGTCCCGCAGACCCTGCCGGACGTTCGCGCCAGGTTGATCTGCTGCAGGATGGCGTCGCGCATGCCCGGGATCGAGCAGCTCGTCGCGGAGCTCAACTGCACCAGGCCGGAGGAAGGCGGTGCTGGTGCTGGTGCTGGCGCGGGAGCCGGCGCGGGAGCTGGAACGGGTGGCCGACTCGGAGCCGGGGCAGGAGTTTGTGCTGTCCCCTGGGACAAGGTCACAGTGGGTGCAGGTGCCGGAGTCTGAACCACGACCGGCGCAGGCGCCGGCGAAGGGGCCGCTGCGACCGGCGCCGGCGCAGATGCCGAGGTCGGTCCCGCCACCGCAGCTGGGGCCGGAGCAGGAGCTGGAACGGACGCCGGCGAATCGTTGGCAGCGCTCGGAGCTGCCGTGCCCGCCGGGCCGTCACCGCCCCCGCCACCACAAGCTTGCAGCGCGACGGCCAGGGCGAGAAAAGAAAAGCGGCAACTGCGTGGCATCGAATGGTTGAGTCGGGTTTTCATGCGGCCGAGTCTAGTCACGTGAGCTCCGACCCTGTAAGCAGATGTCCCGCTGGCCTGTCAGATAAGTCTTACAAGAACCGACGCCGGCACCACTACGTAGTGGTCTGCGCCACACTTTTGGAGTGATATTGACCGACCGGTTGGTCGGTCAATTGACTATGATCAGGGCATGTACACACAAGCCATGGACCAGCCGAATTCGCCGCAGGACGGGCTCAGGTCTGTGCCCGGCGCCAGCGATTCACGGCAGACTGAATTCGACGCCAGGATGGACAGCGATCGCAAGATCGAACCGCAGGACTGGATGCCCGAGGCCTACCGCAAGACCCTGGTGCGCCAGATCAGCCAGCATGCCCATAGCGAGATCATCGGCATGCAGCCGGAGGGCAACTGGATTTCGCGGGCGCCGTCGCTCAAACGCAAGGCGATCCTGCTGGCCAAGGTCCAGGATGAAGGCGGCCACGGCCTGTATCTGTATTCGGCAGCCGAGACGCTGGGCGTCAGCCGCGATGCGCTGCTTGATGCGCTGCATGCCGGCAAGGCGAAGTACAGCTCGATCTTCAATTACCCCACCCTGACCTGGGCCGACGTCGGTGTGATCGGCTGGCTGGTCCACGGCGCGGCGATCATGAATCAGGTGCCGATCTGCCGCTGTTCCTACGGTCCCTACGCCCGCGCGATGATCCGCATCTGCAAGGAAGAAAGCTTTCACCAGCGCCAGGGCTACGAAAGCCTGATGACGCAGATGAAGGGCACGCCGGCCCAGCGCGAGATGGTGCAGGACGCCGTCGACCGCTGGTACTGGCCGGTGCTGGCGATGTTCGGCCCGCCGGATGCCGACAGCCCCAACAGCGCTCAGGGCATGCGCTGGGGCATCAAGCGCATCAGCAACGACGAGCTGCGGCAGAAGTTCGTCGACGCCACCGTGCCGCAAGCCGCAATCCTGGGCGTCACCCTGCCCGATCCGGATTTGAAATGGAACGAAGCCCGCGGCCACCACGACTACGGCGCGATCGACTGGGACGACTTCTGGGCGGTGGTCAACGGCAACGGCCCCTGCAACAAGGAGCGGCTCGCCACCCGAGTCAAGGCGCACGAGGACGGCCAATGGGTGCGCGACGCGGCGCTGGCTTATGCGCGCAAGCAGCAGGCGCGCGCACTGAGGGAAGCGGCATGACTGAGTCGACCGGAGCGACGTTGCCCTCCCCTGGTGAGGGGAGGGATGGGGTGGGGTCGAGCGTCGATACAGGCCCACGGGCCACGGCGTCCACAGGACGCGAGTGGCCCTTGTGGGAAGTGTTTGTCAGATCGAAGCAGGGACTCGAGCACAAGCACTGCGGCAGCCTGCACGCCGTCGATGCGCAGCAGGCACTGCAGATGGCGCGCGATGTCTATACGCGCCGGCAGGAAGGCGTGAGCATCTGGGTTGTGCCATCGACGCAGATCACGGCCAGCCTGCCAGACGACAAGGCCGAATTCTTCGAGCCGGCCGGCGACAAGATCTATCGGCACCCGAGCTTCTACGACATCCCCGACGAAGTCGGCCACATGTGATGGCCGCGACGACCGCGCCCCTGGGCTATCTGCTGCACCTGGCCGACAACGCACTCGTGCTGGGCCAGCGCAATGCCGAAAGGTGCGCCCATGG
>JAJAZJ010000014.1 GCA_026785795.1 Pseudoxanthomonas sp. | reverse complement strand
CTGCTGATCCTGCACCTTGCCCAGTTCGACGAGTCCGGGCTGCCGGCACCGCTGGCCTGCGAACAGATCCGCGCCAAACGCGTAGACGAGCTTGACCCGCGCTGGAAGCAGGCGGTGGAGCGCATCCATCTGGAGTGCGATGAACTGCAGCCCGGAACCGAGGACGGCCTGATGGTGGCCACCGAGATCCTCGCCTATCTGCGCCCGGGCACCGTGCAGTTGGCGGGGGTGCCGGTGGTCGAATTGCGCATGGCCGACTCGGAGCTGTGGGGTGACCGCCAATACCTGCTGGGCCAGCCGTTCGAGGAGATTGCCGGGACCCTGCAGCGGCACATGGAAGCTCGCTGCCAGATGCAGGGCGACGACCCCACCCGCGTGGTGGCGGGCGACTGCGCCGTGACCGTCGATCCCCGCGGTCTGTACCTGCGCACCAGCGAGGTGGGTGGCATCTGGGTCCATGCCGACCCGGACAATCCACAGCGAACCGTCTACGCCGAGTCCTGGGCTGACTGAACCAGGCCAAGCCCGTACCCCCCGGCAGTTGTTGCCGACAGTGCGTGCGCGACCCATCACGCCGGCAGCGATGGGTTGTGCATGGCCGCAGCAATGGCCGCAACCAGCAGGTCGCCGGTCACCGGTTTGCGCAGGAAGCCATCGAAACCCGCCGCGCGGGCCAGGGTTTCGGCGTCACCGTCTGCGCGCGCAGTCACCGCCAGCAGCGGCGCCATGAAGCCCTGCGCGCGCATCTGCCGCGCCAGCGCCAGGCCGTCCAGGCCGGGCAGGTCCAGGTCCAGCAGTGCAATGTCGAAGGAATGCGCGGCGATCTCGGTCAGTGCCACTAGCCCGTGGGGGGCATGGCGTACCTGATGACCGCGCGCTCGCAGCAGGCTGGCGACGACTTCGGCAACGGTTTGATCATCTTCCACCAGCAGGACCTGCAGTGACGGCAAACCCGCAGCCGTGGCCGTGCGCTGACCAGGCTGCGGAGCAGCCAATGCTGGCGCGGGCGGAAGCGGCAGCTCTACCGTGAAGCAGGTGCCCGCACCGGGTGCGCTCGTCACCTTGATACGCCCGCCCATCGCCACCGCCAACTCCTGGCATATCGCCAGCCCCAGGCCGCTGCCTCCATAGCGCTCCGCGGTGCGCGCACCCTCGGCCTGTTCGAAGCGCTGGAACAGGCGAGTCTGCTGTTCGGCGTTGATACCGGGGCCGGTATCGGCGACTTCCAGGCTCACCCCCTGCGGCAGCAGCGGCGCGATGCGCAGGCTGACTTCGCCGCTGTCGGTGAACTTGATTGCATTGCCCAGCAGGTTCAGCAGGATCTGCCGCACCCGCACCGGATCACCCTGCAGGCCTGCCGGTGCGTCCGCTGGGAAATGACAGGTGAAGCGCAGCCCCCGCTGCTCGGCCATCGGCGCACTCAGGCCCACCACCTCGTCCACCACCGTCCGCAGGTCGAAGTCCTGTTGCCGCAGCTCCAGCTTGCCGGCCTCGATACGGGCGATGTCCAGCGCGTCGTTGACCAGGCGCAGCAGGTGGGTGCCCGCGTTCTGGATAGCGTGGGTGTAGCCACGCTGCTTCTCGTCCAGCGGCGTCGCCAGCAGCAGTTCACTCATGCCCAGCACGCCGGTCATCGGCGTGCGCACTTCGTGGCCCAGCGTGGCCAGGAAGCGGGTCTTGGCCAGCGAGGCCTGTTCGGCCACCTCCTGTTTGTGCTCGGCCAGCTGCCAGGCATTCCTGCGCTGCAGCCGCCCGCGGTACCAGCCTCCAGCCGCAGCCAGCAACAGCAAGCCGAGCAGCGTGAACAGGGCCAGGCCCCCGCCGCTGCGCCACCACGGGGGCAACACCCTGAACTGCAGGCTGCGCTCGCTGGACGCGTTGCCCAGCGCATCAAACGCCTGCAGTTTCAGCCGGTAGTGGCCTGGCTCGAGGGTGGAGAACACGCGCTCGCCGCTGGCGCCCTGCCCCACCCAATCGCTGTCGAAGCCCTCCAGTTTGGAACGGTAGCGATTGGCCAGCGGATCGTCGAAAGACAGCAGCCGCGCACTGACATGTAACTCGTGGTCGCCTGGCAACAGTTCGAATCCTCCGCCCGCGGGCAGGGTGAGTTGCTGCTGCTTGCGGCTGACCTGGATACCGTCGATGACCAGGTTCGGGGTCAGCGCAGGCGGGTCTTTGAACTGGGTGTCCAGCAGTACCAGCGAACCATCCGCGGCCGTGGCCACCAGCGCGCCATCAGCGTCCAGTAGCAGCCCACTGTCGTTCAACTCCTGGCTGAGCAGGCCGTCACGCACGCCAAAGTGGCGCACCTGACCGGTGTGCGGATTGATCCGGAACAGGCCGCGCCGCGTTCCCAGCCAAACCTGGCCATCAGCACTGAGTTGCAGGCCCGTGGATTCCACGGCGGGAATGCCTTCGCTGAGCGCAAGCCGCCTGCTGCGCTGCCAGCCCTGCGCATTCCGCGTCCACAGCTCCAGGCCGGACAGCCGATGCAGCCAAAGTTGATCCGCATCCTGGAACGCGAACGCGAACACGCGCCCGTCAGCAGCATCAACCACGGGGACGAACCGGCGGCTTTGCGGGTGCCAGCGCAACACGCCCTGCGCGCCGCCGAGCCACAGGGTGCCGTCCGGTCCCAGGCGAATGACGTCCGTATCCACGGCATCCAGGCCATGGCCAGAATCGGCGTTGACGTTTTCCAGCACCTTGCCGTTGCCCGCGTCGCGTCGCTGCAGGCCACCGCCCAGGCTAGAGAGCCAGATGTCGCCGTCGGGCATCTCGACCAGCCAGTCGATCGTGCCGGTGTCCGGCGTGGCGTCGACCGCGCTTTCACTGCTCCATTGCTGGACGGTGTTGCGGACCGGGTCGTAGCGCGCCAGGCCGGTGCGACCCTGGCCGACCCACAGGCGACCGGATCGGTCTTCCAGCACAGCCGCCAGTCGCGCGCGCTTGAACGCATCCTCGGCTACCGGAAGCGCGGTTATTTCGCCGGTGGCGGTGTCCACCCTTTCCACCAGCCCCTTGCTGCTGGTCAGCCAGACCCCGCCCGCCCGCGCAATGCCGATGCCCCGATGCAGTCCGGGGCTGAGGCCTTCGGCCGTGGACAGCACCGCGATGCGGCGCCAGTCCGAACGCAGGTAACCCAAGCCGCGCGAAGGCACCGGCACCCACATGCCGGCATCGGGCTGCCGCAACAGTGCCTGCAGGACGCGGTTGGTGCCCGTACCCTGAGGATCCAGCGTGACCGGTACCGGCGCGCGACCGCCCTGTGTTCGCCACAGCCCACTCTGGGTGCCCAGCCAGAATTCGCCGTCCTCGCCGTTGGCCACGGCAATCAGGCCATTGGGCCTGGCGAACATTT
>JAJAZJ010000013.1 GCA_026785795.1 Pseudoxanthomonas sp. | reverse complement strand
TCATCTCCGACAGCTCGCCATGCAGCCAGCCCTCCTTGCGCCACAGACCCACCACCACCACGCCCAGGTTGCGCAGGAAATCGATGTTGGACACGCTGCGGCCGACGAATTCCGAATGCGGCGCGACCACCGCTTGTACGAGTTGCTCCTCGCCCAGCAGGTCGGTCTGGCGGTCGTCGCTGCTTTTTTCCCCGTACTTGGCCACCGCGTGCAGCGCCAGGCCCGGCTCGTCCTTGATCGAGGCGATTTCGTCGGGTGAGGCGCGGACCAGCAGCACGTCGCCCTGGGCAAGCGCACTGTCGATCTGCTGGTGGCGGCGACGCATTCCGTGCCGCAGCCAGTCCGCGACCTGCAGCCGGTCCTTGAACGATTTCTCGAAGTCGCCGAGGGTCTTGCCGATCCATGGCGACTCCGTTTCCACCACCAGCTCGGTGTAGTAACGCTCCAGCCGCAGGTAATCGGCGTTGCCGGACTCGCCGCTGCGCTTGGGCATCAGCCAGCGACCCAGCAACATGTAGATCGTGCCCAGCAGCACCAGCACCGCGCCGATCGGGGTGATGGCGAAGATATCCAGCCCGGGCTGTCCCGAACGTTTCAGCAAGTCATTCGCCAGCAGGAAGGCCGGTGCGCTGATCAGGGTCAGGGTGGTGCCCAGCGAGGCTGCCAGCGACATCGGCATCAACAGGCGCGACGCAGCCAGTTTCTGCTCATGCGCCAGCCGCATCAGGATGGGCAACATCATAGCGGTGACCATCAGGTGGTGTGAGAACGCCGCCAGCGCTGCCGTCGCCGGCATCACCACGGCGATGGTGCGCCACTCGCTGCCGCCGGCCGCGCGCGCGCTGCCGGCGCCAATCCGTTCGGTGATGCCGGTGGCCGACAGCCCCGCCGACAGCACGAACACCGCGGCCACGATGATGGCCGGTTCGCTGGAGAAACCGGACAGCGCATCCTTCGGCCCCAAGATGCCGGTCAGGGTCAGTGCCAGCAGCGCCAGCATGGCCACCACGTCGACGCGCAGCTTCTCACTGACGAACAGGACCAGCGTGGCCGCCAGGATGACCAGGAAAATGATCTGCTGCAGTTCCATGACCCGTGTCTGCCTCCCTCTCGAATGCCAACGAACTTAACGCACGCGCGTTGTGCCGGCGCGAAGCCTGCCCCCAAAAGCAAAAACCCCCGCTTGCGCGAGGGTTTTGCTTGAAACCTGGTGCCCAGAAGAGGACTCGAACCTCCACGAAGTTGCCCCCGCTAGCACCTGAAGCTAGTGCGTCTACCAATTCCGCCACCTGGGCAGGTGCAGGGCGCGAATTGTCCGGATTGCGCGGCGTGCTGTCAACGTGGGGCGTTACGATCACGGCCGCGATTCAGGCGGGGTGTAAACTGGCGGAATGACAAAGAAGCCAACGAAAGGCGGGTCCGGACCCGCAGACAGCAAGCCCGGCAAGGCCGGCGGCAACACAAGAAAGGCCGGACAGGCGGGCAAATCCAAGCTGCCGCCGTGGATGCCGGAACCACCGCCCGGCAAGGCGGGCACCCCTCGCAAGGCCCCTTCCGCAGCAGGCCAGCGCGTCCCACGCCCCGCTCCGCGCGCAGCCGCGCGTGACCCGCACGCCGCACGGGAAGCCGAGCGCTACGCCGATCCGATCGCCAGCCGCGAGGCCATCCTGGCCCAGCTGGCCGCGGCCGAAGGCCCGCAGAACGCGGAAGACCTGGCCGCCAGCCTGGGCCTGAGTGCGCCTGATCGTTTCGATGCGCTGGGCAAGCGCCTGGGCGCCATGGTCCGCGATGGCCAGCTGCTGCAGAACCGGCGCGGTGGTTTCGCCCCGAGCAAACAGATGGACCTGATCCCGGGCGTGGTGATCGCCAATCCGAACGGTTTCGGCTTCCTGCGTCCTGAAGCCGGCGGCGGCGACGACCTGTTCCTGCCGCCCAGCGAAATGCGCAAGGTCATGCACGGCGACCGGGTGATGGCCTGCGTTACCGGCATAGACCGCAGCGGCCGCCGCGAAGGCAGCATCGTGGAGGTGCTGGAGCGGCGCCTGTCGCGCCTGATCGGCCGCTTCACCCTGGAGGAGGGCATCAGCTACCTGGTGCCGGACGACAAGCGCGTGCAGCGCAACGTGCTTATCCCGCCGGACCAGCGCGGCGAGGCGCGCGATGGCCAGCTGGTGGTCGCCGAACTGACCAAGGCCCCGGATGCACGGCGTCCGCCGATGGGCCGCATCGTGGCGGTGCTGGGCGACAAGCTGACCCCGTCGCTGGTGGTGGAAGCGGCCATCCACGGCCACGAGATTCCGCACGAGTTCCCGCAGGAAGTGCTGGACGAAGCGGCCGCGGTGCCGCTGGTGGTCGAGGAAAAAATGATCGCCGGTCGCGTGGACCTGCGCGAGCTGCCGCTGGTCACCATTGACGGTGCCGACGCCAAGGATTTCGACGACGCGGTGTATTGCGAAAGCAACCGCCAGGGCATGCGCATGAAAAACCGCAGCGGCTACCGCCTGGTGGTGGCGATTGCCGACGTGTCGCACTACGTGCGCCCGGGCACGCCGCTGGATAGCGAAGCGCTGAAACGCGCCACCTCGGTGTACTTCCCGGGTTTCGTGGTGCCGATGCTGCCCGAGACGCTGTCCAACGGCATCTGTTCGCTGAATCCCAAAGTGGACCGGATGTGCTTCGTCTGCGACATGCAGGTCAACAGCGAAGGCGAAGTCACCCAGTCCAAGTTCTATGAAGCCGTCATGCGCTCGCATGCGCGCCTGACCTACGACCAGGTCTGGCAGGCCGTTGGCGAGAAGGACCCGGCCGCGCGCGAGCTCATCGGCCCCCAACTGCCGCAGGTCGATCGTCTGTACGAGCTGTACCACCTGCTGGCCAAGGCGCGCGAGAGGCGCGGCGCGATCGAGTTTGAGACCTCGGAGGTGCGCTTCGAGCTGGACAACCGCGGCGAGGTAACCCAGGCCGGCATGCTGCAGCGTAACGACGCGCACAAGCTGATCGAGGAATGCATGATTGCGGCCAACGTGCAGGCGGCCAGGTACCTGCTGGGGATGGAGGTTCCGGCGCCGTATCGCGTGCATGACCGGCCGCCGGAGTCCAAGTACGCCGACCTGCTGGAGTTCCTCAAGGAATTCAAGCTGAGCATGCCGGCGTGGGCCAAGGTGCAGCCGCGCGACTTCACCCAGCTGCTGCACAAGATCCGCGAGCGCCCTGACGTAGCCCTGCTGGAATCGGTGGTGCTGCGCAGCCAGAGCCTGGCCGTGTACACCCCTGACAACGCCGGCCATTTCGGCCTGGCGCTGGATGCCTACGCGCACTTCACCTCGCCGATCCGCCGCTACCCGGACCTGCTGGTGCACCGTGCCATCAAGCATGCGCTCAGCGGCGCCAAGCCCGCCAAATACCTGTACAGCGCACACGAGATGGCGGCGCTGTCGCTGCAGTGCTCGGAGCGCGCGCGCCGTGCCGACGAGGCCGAGCGCGAGGTGGACGAACGTTACCGTGCGGCGTGGATGGAGCAGCACGTGGGCGGCCAGTTCGACGGCGTCATCAGCGGGGTGACCAGCTTTGGCCTGTTCGTGGAGCTGAAGGATTCCAAGGTCAACGGCCTGGTCCACGTGACCCAGCTGCCGCACGACTACTACCACTTCGACCCGATCCGCAAGACCATGAGCGGCGAGCGGCGCGGCATGGTGTACCGGCTGGGTGATCCGGTGCGGATCGTGGTGATGAAAGCCAGCCTGGAAGAGCGCAAGATCGACTTCAAGCTGGCCGAGGAAAAGCAGGTCCAGGGGCAGCCGCCGCGTGGCCAGCCGGCCAAGCAGAAGAAAAAGAAATATTGAAGGTCGTTGCTTCTCCCTGCGGGAGAAGGGGGCGCGTAGCGCCGGATGAGGGAAGGAGAGCCAGCGGGTGGTGGAAGTCTGCTGCCCCTTGGGTTCCATTCCCTCATCCGCCCTTCGGGCACCTTCTCCCGGTGGGAGAAGGGAATCAAGAGCGAACACCATGAGCAAACAGAACCAGTGGATCGCCGGCATCAACGCGGTGGCTTCGGCCATCGACAACGACGCCGACAACGTGCGTGAAGTGCTGGTCGAGGGCGGCAGCAAGAATTCGCGCCTGACCGAAATCGAGGAGAACGCACGCCGCAAGGGCATCGAGGTGCGTCGGGTCACCCAGCAGGCGCTGGACGGCGTGGCCGGCGCGGTGCGCCACCAGGGCGTGGTCGCGCGCTACGCGGCCGCGAAGACCTGGGACGAGGGCGAACTGGCAGGATTGATCGAAGCGGCCGAAGGCAAGGCGCTGGTACTGGTGCTGGACGGCGTGCAGGACCCGCACAACCTGGGCGCCTGCCTGCGCAGCGCGGCCGCCGCCGGCGCCACCGCCGTGGTGATTCCCAAGGACAAGTCGGCCCCGGTCAATGCCACGGTGCGCAAGACCTCGGCCGGCGCGGCGGACCGCCTGCCGGTGTTCCCGGTGACCAACCTGGCCCGCTGCCTGCGCGACCTGCAGCAGCTGGGCGTCTGGATCTACGGCCTGGCCGGCGAAGCCGAGGCTTCGCTGTACGACGTAGACCTGCGCGGCAACGTGGCGCTGGTGCTGGGCGGCGAGGGCGACGGCATGCGCAGATTGACGCGCGAGCACTGCGACGGACTGGTGAAGATTCCAATGCCGGGCGATATCGAAAGCCTGAATGTTTCCGTGGCCACCGGCGTGACTTTATTCGAAGTGGTGCGCCAGCGCCGCTGAGGCTCAGGTTGCGGCCGGCCAGGCGTTGGCGATCTTGCAGAACAGGCGCGCGGTCTGCTCGGTGTCGTAGACGGCCGAATGCGCCTCATCGGCGTTCCACTGCATGCCCGCGGCCTGGATGGCACGCGCCAGCACGGTCTGGCCATAGGCCAGGCCGGACATGGTGACCGTGTCGAAGACGCTGAAAGGATGGAAGGGGTTGCGCTTGTGGCCGCTGCGCGCGACCGCGGCGTTGAGGAAGTTCAGGTCGAAATGGGCGTTGTGGCCCACCAGGATGGCGCGTTGGCAGCCATGCTTCTTCAACGCGGCGCGCACCGGGGCGAACACGTGCTCCAGCGCCTCCTTCTCTGGCTTGGCCAGGCGGAACGGGTGGTCCAGGATGATGCCGGTGAACTCCAGCGACTTCGGATCGATGTCGGTCCCCGGCGCCGGCACCAGGTGCGCACTGGCGGTCGGTCCCAGGATAAAGGCGCCGGCGTCGTCCAGGTCGATCGGCACCACTGCGATTTCCAGCAGCGCATGCCGGTTCCAGTCGAAACCGCCGGTTTCCACGTCCACCACCACCGGCAGGTAGCCACGGAAGCGGCGGGCCATGGGCGAGGCGGGAGTGGATTCTGCTGGGCTATTCATCCCGCAAGACTAGCAGAGCTGCGGTTTTTCCCATGCGCCAGAACGTAATCGGCCTGTGCCAGCAGGCGCAGGCCGGGCAACCGCAAGCATGACTTTCTCGGTCTGGTGGGCGACTTAGACCGCGCCGGTGGTGTTGGTCCCGTCGCGCTTGTCGCGCGGCGGCAGCGGCTGGTCGCCGTTGATCAGGAACCAGATGTTCTCGGCGATGTTGGTGGCGTGGTCGCCAATCCGCTCCAGGTTCTTGGCCATGAACAGCAGGTGCGTGCACGGGGTGATGTTGCGCGCATCTTCCATCATGTAGGTCAGCAGCTCGCGGAACAGCGCGGTGTATTCGGCATCCAGCTCTGCGTCACGCGCACGCACCAGGATGGCGCGATCGGCGTCGCCGTCGCTGTAGGCGGCCAGCGCATCGCGGACCTGGCGCGCGGCCAGCAGGCCCAGGGCGCGCAGGCGGCCGGTGTGTGGCATGGGCGGCGACACGTTCAGGGCAATGGAGCGCTTGGCCACGTTGGCGGCGTAGTCGCCGATGCGCTCGATATCCGCAGGAATGCGCAGACCGACCAGGATCTCGCGCAGGTCGCGCGCCATCGGCCCGCGCAGTGCCATCTGCATCACGTCATGGCTGATCTGGGTTTCCAGCCTGTCGATAGCTTCGTCGTTGGCAATGATGCGCTGGGCGGCACGATCATCACGACGGTCCACCACGTCCAGCGCCGCCTCCAGCTGCAACACGGCCATTTCGCCCATGTGCAGGATTTCGCCGATCAGGCGGCGCCGCTCGTCGTCGTGGCTCTTGACGATATGCTCATGGGGTTGGTTGTTCATAGGAATGCCGGTAGTTGGGAATGGGGAATGGGTAATGGAGATTGGCGATTGGGGATTGGGGATTCGGGATTAGGGATTGGGGATTGGGTATTAGGGATTCGGGATTGGGGATTGGGG
>JAJAZJ010000012.1 GCA_026785795.1 Pseudoxanthomonas sp. | reverse complement strand
CTTTCGCAGATACCCGGCGTGGCATCGGTGGGCCTGTTCGCGCGCCGCCCCGCCGACGTGGTGATCATCGGCGGCGAGCCCCCGCGGGTACTCTGAGCGGGGGAGGAGGCAAGACGCTGATTGGGCTGGTTCTCCAGCGTTCCTTCGCGCACCGCGGCGTACGCCGCTGCTTGCCTGCGGCCGGAGACCGAGGTCAGCCAGAACGGCCGTTTGTTCCGACTGTGTCGTGGCATGCCGGCTTCCGCCAGCATTAGACTAGCGTTCTCCCCCTGCAGGCGACCCGCCATGTTCCGATCACGCCTCGTCCTGCTTGCATTTGCGCTGTTGTTGAGCAGTTGCGCCAATGCGCGCGACCATTGGGTGGAGTTGGGTGGGCAGCGCTACCAGGTGGAGATTGCCAATGACGACGAAACGCGCGCGCGCGGCCTGATGTTCCGCGATGAGCTGGCGGCAGGCACCGGCATGCTGTTCCTGCATGATCGCGAAGAGCCGCAGGCCTACTGGATGAAGAACACGCGCATTCCGCTGGATATCCTGTACTTCAACAACGAGCGCAAGCTGGTGGCCCAGCAGCGGGACGTGCCGCCGTGTTCGGCCGGCAATGCCTGTCCGCCCTACCCCAGCACTGCACCCGCCCGTTACGTGCTGGAACTGAACGCAGGCCAGGCCGCGCAACTGGGCCTGCAGATCGGCGACGAACTGGACTTCAGCCCAGGCATGGACAAGCTGGAATAGGGCTTGATTGTCGCCGCGATCGGCCGCACTCTTGGGCCATGTGCGAACGTCTTACATTACCGGACTGGAGTTCACTGGCGAACGAGGCAGACGACACCCTGCCGCTGCTGGAAACCGCGCTGCTGATCGCGCGTGACGAGTATCCGGACCTGGACGCCGACCTCTACGACACCCTGGTCCAGGCCCACGCCGAGCACCTGCGCACCGAGATCGACGCCATCGAACCCTGGCCGATGAAGATGGCGGCCATCAACCGGCACCTGTTCGAGGAGCTGGGCTACACCGGCAACCACGACGAATACTACGACCCGCGCAACAGCTACTTGAACGAAGTGTTCGAGCGCCGCCTGGGCAACCCTATTTCCCTGGCCATGGTGCAGATGGAAGTCGCCCGCCGCTTGGGCGTACCCCTGGACGGCGTGTCCTTCCCGGGTCATTTCCTGGTCAGGCTGCCGGTGGACGACGGCATCCTGGTCATGGACCCATTCAACGGCGGGCGCCCGCTGGGAGCCGATGAACTGCGGGAACGCGCCAAGCCGCACCTCGGCGGCGACGTGCCCGATGACAACGCGCTGATGCATATCCTGGACCCGGCTTCGCATCGCGCCATCCTGATCCGCATGCTGCGCAACCTGCACGGGGTCTATGCCGAACGCGATGAGTGGGACCGTGCCGCACGCAGCGCCGACCGGGTGCTCAAGCTGTCGCCGGAACAGCCCGAAGCGCTGCGCGACCGCGGCCTTGCGTACCTGAACATGGACTACAAGCAGGGCGCGCGGCACGACCTGGCCCGCTACCTGCACATGGCCCCCGAGGCGGCCGATGCCCTCGCCCTGCGCGAGCGCCTGGTGGAACTTAACACCAGCACCAGCCGGATGCACTAGCGCCATTGTAGGTTTGTAGGAGCTGCGCAAGCTGCGACCGCGAAAAAACCGGATCCAAAGCACCGCCAGTGCCTGGAATATTTGGAGTCGCAGCTTGCGCGGCTCCTTCACAGGCATCTGGGTCAGTCGACTTCAACCATCTCGAAGTCATCCTTGCCCACGCCGCAGTCCGGGCAGGTCCAGGTGTCGGGAATGTCCTTCCAGCGGGTGCCGGGCGCGAGCCCTTCCTGCGGCAGGCCTCGCGCTTCGTCATAGATAAAACCGCACACCACGCACATCCAGGTCTGGTAACGGCTGTCGGCGAGGTCGGTCATCGGGGCGATAATGCAGCAAGGGGGACGCGCATTGTCCCATTCCCCGCCCCGTACCGGAAGTTTGCCGATGAAATCCGCCATCACACCCGCTCCGCTGGGCCTCTACCTGATCACTCCGGACGACGCGGATACCGCGCGGCTGCTGTCCCGCACCTTGCCCCTGCTGGAGGCCGGCGTGACCTGGCTGCAGTACCGCAACAAGACCGCGGACAGCGCCCTGCGCCACGAGCAGGCGCTGGCCCTGCAGGCGCTGTGCCTGGATGCGCAGGTGCCGCTGATCATCAATGACGAAGTGGACCTGGCCAAAGCGGTGGGCGCGGCCGGCGTGCATCTGGGCAGCGAAGATGGCGATATCGCCGCTGCGCGTGCGCTACTGGGGGCACAGGCCATCGTCGGCGCGTCCTGCTATGACGATCTGCAGCGCGCCGCGGCAGCGGTGGCCTTGGGCGCCAGCTATGTGGCTTTCGGCGCCATCTTTGCCACCCGCAGCAAGGCAAGCACCCGCCAGGCCACGCTGGAACTGCTGGCTCAAGCGGCCTATTTGGGGGTGCCGCGGGTGGCGATAGGCGGCATTACCCCGGACAATGCACCTGCGGTAATTGCTGCGGGCGCAGATATGGTCGCGGTGATCAGCGGCGTTTACGAATCGCCGGATCCGGTGGCCGCTGTCCACGCCTATCGCCGATGCTTCCAAGCGTAGAAGCGACGTAAGTCGCGAACGGGATTTATCGGTAACGCTTCATCGCGGCTTGCGTCGCTCCTACGAAAAATATCTTCTCTCGAATTGATGACGCCATGAACCACGATAGGTCCCACGCTCTGTTTACCCGCGCCCAGGAGCTGCTGCCCGTCGGAGTCAACTCACCGGTGCGCGCGTTCAAATCGGTCGGCGGCGAGCCCTTCTTCGTGGAACGCGCCGACGGACCCTACCTGTTCGACGTGGATGGCAACCGCTATATCGACTACGTGGGCTCCTGGGGGCCGATGATCGCCGGCCACAATCACCCGCACGTGCGCGAAGCGGTGCAGCGGGCACTCACCGCTGGACTTTCCTTTGGTGCCCCCTGCGCGGCCGAAGTCACCATGGCCGAAACCATCACCCGCCTGGTGCCATCGTGCGAAATGGTGCGCATGGTCAATTCCGGCACCGAGGCCACGCTGTCAGCGGTGCGCCTGGCGCGGGGCGCCACCGGGCGCATGCGCATCGTCAAGTTCGAGGGCTGCTATCACGGCCATGGCGATTCGTTCCTGGTCAAGGCCGGCAGCGGCATGCTGACCCTGGGCGTGCCGACCTCGCCGGGCGTGCCCAAAGCATTGGCTGACCTGACGATGACCTTGAGCTACAACGATTTCGAAGGCGCTACCAAGCTATTCGAAGAAGTAGGCGGCGAAATCGCCTGCGTCATCGTGGAGCCGGTGGTGGGCAACGCCAACTGCCTGCCGCCGCGCGAAGGCTACCTGCAGCACCTGCGCGCGCTGTGTACCCGGCATGGCGCGCTGTTGATCTTCGACGAAGTGATGACCGGCTTCCGGATTGCGTTGGGTGGGGCGCAGGCGCACTACGGCGTGGTTCCGGACCTGAGCACCTTTGGCAAGATCATCGGCGGCGGCATGCCGGTGGGTGCCTACGGCGGGCGCCGCGAGCTGATGGCGCAGATCGCGCCCAGCGGCCCGATCTACCAGGCCGGCACGCTCAGCGGCAATCCGGTGGCGATGGCCGCGGGCCTGGCGATGCTGGAACTGGTGCAGGCCCCTGGATTCCATGACGACCTGGCCGCGGCAACGGCGGCGCTGTGTGAGGGCATGGAACAGGCGGCGCGAGACGCCGGCGTGCCGCTGACGACCACCCGCGTCGGCGGCATGTTCGGCCTGTTCTTCACTTCGGAGCGGGTCGACACCTATGCCCAGGCCATTGCCTGCGACACCGCGGCGTTCAATCGTTTCTTCCATGCCATGCTGGAGCGCGGGGTCTACTTGGCGCCGTCGGCCTATGAGGCCGGCTTCATGTCCAGCGCGCACGATGCCGTGATCATCCAGCAGACCCTCGCCGCCGCGCGCGATGCCTTCAGGGCGACACGCGCGAACTGAAATCCCTGCCCGCCCCTGCCAGAAGCCGAACCATGCGCATTGAAACCCTTGCCATCCATGCCGGCGGCGAAAGCGACCGGGAAACCGGCGCGGCCACGCCGCCGATCCATATGGCCACCACTTTTCGCCATGGGCCGGGCGGCGAGCGGATTGCCGGCTACGAATACCAGCGCGAGGGCAACCCGACCAACGACCGGCTGCGCACCGCGATTGCCGCAATGGAAGGTGCCGAAGCCGCGCTGACCTTTGCTTCGGGCATGGCCGCGGTCAGCGCCCTGATGGAATCGCTGCCGTCGGGCGCGCGCATCGTGATGCCGGACGACTGCTATGCGGGCGTACGCATACTGGCAGCGGAGTTCCTGCCCGAACGCGGCTTGCGGGTGCAGCGGCTGGACATGGCCAACCTGGACGCCGTGCGCGCCGCCTGTGCGGACGGGGTGGAGCTGCTGTGGGTGGAAACGCCGTCCAACCCGCTGATGAAGATCTCCGACATCGCCGCGCTGGCCGCACTGGCGCATGCCCAGGGCGCGCTGCTGGTGTGCGACAACACCTTCGCCTCGCCGGTGCTGCAGCAGCCTCTGGCCCTGGGAGCCGACGTCGTCATGCATTCCACCACCAAGTATTTTGGCGGCCACAGCGACGTGCTGGGCGGGGCACTGGCGTTCAAGCGCGAGGATGAATTCTTCGCCAAGGTAGCCCGTCGCCTGCACATTACCGGCGCGGTACTGGCGCCGTTCAACGCCTGGCTGACGTTGCGTGGCTGCCGCTCGCTGCCCGCGCGCATGGCCCTGCACTGCGTCAATGCGCGCGGCATCGCGACGTTCCTGGAGGCGCAGCCGCAGGTTGAACGGGTCAACTATCCCGGCCTGGCCTCGCACCCCGGCCACGCGCTGGCATCGCGACAGATGCGTGATTTCGGCGGCATGCTCAGCGTGCAGCTGCGCGGCGGGCGGGCGGCGGCGCTGGCCGTGGCCGGCAGGCTGCTGCTGTTCACCAACGCCACCTCGCTGGGCGGATGCGAATCGCTGGTGGAGCACCGCGCCTCGGTGGAAGGACCACACACCACCACCCCGGACAACCTGCTGCGGCTGTCGGTGGGGCTGGAACACGTGGACGATCTGATTGACGACCTGGCGCAGGCGCTGGCCGCCGTTTGAGGCCGCGGTCGCGGCCTGCACCGTATTCGGCGCGCAATACCTAGGCTGCGGCGGACACCCAGGCAGCCAACGCCAGGCGCAGGCGCGTCAGTCCGTCTGCAACCTCCGCGTCGCTGATGTTCAGTGCCGGTACGAAGCGCAGCACGTCGGGTCCCGCCTGCAGCAGCAATAGTCCCTGCCTGGCGGCGTGATCAAGGATTTCACCCGCACGCCCGGCGTAATCTGGCTTCAGCACCGCACCCAGCATCAGGCCCTGGCCGCGCACTTCGGCAAATAGCCCGAACTCCGCGTCCAACCGCGCCAGTCCATCGCGCAAGGCGCGTGATTGCTTCGCCACGTTGGCCGCGATCTCGGTCGATCCCAGCTTGCGCAGCGCCACCCGCGCCACCGCGGCGGCAAGGGGATTGCCGCCGAACGTGGTGCCGTGCGCACCAAACTGCATGACCTCGGCGACTTTTGGCCCGGCCAGCAGCGCGCCGATCGGGAAGCCGCCGCCCAGCGCCTTGGCCAGGGTGACGATGTCCGGAGTGATGCCTGCCTGCCAGTGCGCGAACAGCGCACCGGTACGGCCCATGCCGCACTGGATTTCGTCCAGCACCAGCAGTGCGTCGTGTCGATCACACAGGTCGCGCACGCCGCGCAGGAAGCCTTCAGCCGCCGGCATCACCCCGCCCTCGCCTTGGATCGGCTCCAGCAGCACCGCGGCCACGTCGCCGGCGGCCATCGCCTCCGCGAGCTGACCCAGATCGTTGAAGTCGACGTAGCGGAAGCCGCCCGGCAGCGGCTCATAGCCTTCGTGGTACTTCGGCTGCGCGGTGGCGGTCACCGCGGCCAGGGTGCGGCCGTGGAAGCTCCCGCGGAAGCTGACGATGACCCGGCGATCCGGCGCGCGGCCGTGGCTGCTGGCCCACTTGCGCACCAGCTTGATCGCCGCCTCGTTGGCCTCGGCGCCGGAATTGCACAGGAACACGCGTGAAGCGAAGCGTGAAGCCACGACCAGCTCTTCGGCCAGGCGCAGCGGCGGCTCGCTGTAGAACACGTTGCTGGTGTGCCACAGCTTGCCGGCCTGTTCGACCAGCGCCGCCACCAGCTCCGGATCGTTGTGGCCCAGGCCGCAGACCGCGATGCCCGAGGAGAAATCGACGTACTCGCGCCCCTCGCAGTCCCACACCCGCGCACCCTGGCCCCGCTCGAGGATCAGTTCACGCGGTCGATAGACCGGCAGGTAGTACTGTCGGCCTGCAGCAAGCAGACCTTCGGCGTGGGTGGGCGACATGACGGGTGCGTGCTGCGGGGGGAAGACAGGATGCCATCTCCACAACCGGGCTGCAGCATCGGGGAACAATGCCGGCCGTGGCCCCGCTTTCCGGGATGAGTACGAAACGGCATCCTGCCGGCGCATGCTGCGATGCGCTTGCGCCGCCGGGCTGAGTCACCGGCTCACCAGCTGCCGGTGTTTTCCATCGACAGCCACGGCTCCTGCGGCGGCAGCCGCTCGCCCTTCTGCAGCAGCTCGATCGAGATCAGGTCCGGCGTGCGCACGAAGGCCATGCGCCCGTCGCGCGGCGGCCGGTTGATGGTGATCCCCAGCGACTGCAGGTGCGCACACAGCGCGTAGATGTCGTCCACCTGGAAGGCAAGATGGCCGAAGTTGCGGGCGCTGCCGTAGTCCTCATCCGAGCCCCAGTTGTGGGTCAGCTCGATTTCGGCCTCCGGGTTATCCGGGGCGCTGAAATACACCAGGGTGAACTTGCCGGCCTGGCTGTCGATGCGGCGCGTTTCGGTCAGGCCCAGCCCTTCGATGAAGAAACGGCTGGTCGCGTCCAGGTCCTGGACGCGGATCATGGCATGCAGGTACTTCATGGGTCAGGTTCCTTCTGGAGCTGCCAGATATGGCCGGATTGAATCAGCCAGGCGATCCAGCACCTCGCGCGGTGCGGGTTCTGGAACGCCTTCGGAATAGATTCGCAGCAAGCCATCATCGGAGCGTCTGGGTTGCACGTGCAGATGAAAGTGCGCGACTTCCTGCCCACCTGCCTCGCCGTTGGACTGCCAGAGATTGAGGCCCGGCGGGTCCATAGCTGCACCCAGTGCCTGCGCCACCCTCACTGCCAACTGCATCAGTTCTGCCGCCAGTGCGGCATCCAGTGCATAGATGTTTTCCACATGCTTCCGGGGCACGACCAGCACGTGCCCTTGCACGGCTTGGCGCAAATCCATGAACGCGATGGCGTGTGCAGTCTCAGCCACCCTACTGGCTGGCAGACTGCCGTCGACAACGGCGCAGAACGGACAGTCCACCGTACTCAGTCCAGAAACAGATCGGGATACAGCGGCTGCGCGGGATCAACCGCGTAGCCGGAGAAATCGCTGACGCCGGCCTCGGACAGCACCTCGTCATCAATCAGGAATTGTCCGAAGAATGCCTGTGCTTCCCGCGTCAATACCGCATGCGCCGCATCGGCCATGATCTCCGGCCGCCGCCCATTGGCTGCGCTCACGCCGGGGATCATGTTCAGCGCCTCGGTGGCGATCAACGTGCGCGGCCACAGGGCGTTGACCGCGACGCCCTGTGGACCAAACTCCGCCGCCAGGCCCAGGGTGACGAAGCTCATGCCCATCTTGGCCAGGGTGTAGCCGGTATGCGGCGCCCACCACTTTGAATCCAGCGAAGGTGGCGGCGCCAGGGTCAGGATGTGCGGGTTGGGCGCCTGCAGCAGGTGCGGCAGGCAGGTCTGGGCGCACAGGAAACTGCCGCGCGCATTGACCTGCTGCATCAGGTCGAAGCGCTTCATCGGCGTGTCCAGGGTGCCGCGCAGCCAGATGGCGCTGGCATTGTTGACCAGGATGGCGATGCCGCCGAACACGTCCACGGTCGCGGCGACGGCGGCGCGAACCTGGTCTTCCTCGCGGATGTCGCATTTCAGCGCCAGGCCCTGCCCGCCCGCGGCCGTCACTGCGTCGGCAGCGGTGTGGATGGTGCCCGAGAGCTTGGGGTTGGGCACCGCCGACTTGGCGGCGATGGCCACGTTGGCCCCGTCGCGCGCGGCGCGCAGGGCGATCGCCAAGCCGATGCCGCGCGAGGCGCCGGTGATGAAGAGGGTCTTGCCTGCGAGCGTCGTCATGTTGATGCCTGGAGGGTGGGGTGCTGGTTGCGGGACATGGTGCGGGCTTCGGGGCAAGCATGCCTTGAGCCTGGAACCACGTAGATCTGTTCACGGCTTCGGACCTTGTCCCTCATTGTCCTCCCACTTCAGCAGCCTGCGGGTGATGAAGCGGTAGACCGGCTTGCCGGTGCGGAACCACAGGTCACGGACCCAGGAGGTGCGCTTGAGCAGCCGCCACTCCACCGGAGTGACCCGGTCCCGGCAGTACATGCGCTTGTGTTTGAGCAGGTGGCGCAGGTCCTCGCGGGCCAGCAGCCGCATCCAGCGCGAGCGGGGATGGCCGCTTATCGCCAGCTGGAAATCAATCAACGCCGGGCTGCCGTCCTCGCGCACCAGCCAGTTGGCTTCCTTGGCCAGGTCGTTGTGCGCAATGCCGCGGCGATGGACCTGCTGCAGCAGCCGGCGTGCGGCGCGGAAGTAGGCCAGGTTGCCGTGCGGCGGATTCTGGTACATGGCCACGCCGTCCATGAAGCTGCGGTCCAGATAGGTGCCGTCCCAGCGCAGCAGCTGCGGGGTTTGCGCCTGCCCGACCAGCTGCCGCAGCGCCCGCGCCTCGCGTCGCGCCAGCCGCCATGCGGGAAAGCGCAGCCACCACGGCGACGCCGACAGGTCACGGCGCACGAACAGGCCATCGGCATCGCGCATCAGGACAATCCGGCCGAAGCTGTCGGCCTTGAGCGCTTGAACTTCGATGGCGGGCTGGCGATCCATGGCAATAGTTTACGGGGCAGCGGCGGCGCTTCCCACGCGCAGCATTGACGCATGGCGGGCCTGGGCCGAATCTATCCCAACGAGGCAGGTTTCCGGCCATGCTTCTCTGCAACCGTCATGCCAGCTTATACGGGGGTTTCCATGAAGATGAACAGCATCATCCCGATGCTGCCGGTTGCCAGCATGCCGGCCAGCGTGGAGTTCTATCAGAAGCTTGGCTTCAGCGTGAAGGACCGCAATGACGACTGGCGCTGGGCAATGCTGTGCCTGGGTGAGTGCCGGCTGATGGTGGATGAATCGATCAACCTGCATCCGGGAATTCCGCGAATTTCAGTTCTTTATCTGTATCCGGACGATATCGCCGAGTACCACGCGCTGCTGCGCGGGAACGGACTGGCTGTCCCCGATCTGGAGCTGTCGTTCTATGGGATGAAGGAGTTCCGCATGCATGACCCGGACGGGAACAGGCTTTGGATCGGGCAGGACACGTCAACCCACGATGTCGCATAGGGAACCTGGCACCTTGCCGACGCGGGCCGTCATGCCTTCCTGGTTGAATTCTTGAGCCGGCAAGGAGACCGTCGATCCCGACCCTGACGCTTCATCCGGGCGGTGCGTACACGTTGGCGGCTTGATCCAGGGGCTGCAGACCTTTGCATTGCGGATAACCTTAAGCAGCCGACCTTGCCTGCGCTTCCGTCACCGCCAGCGCACGCTCCACCAGCGTCCAGTCCGCGCCGGGGCGGTGGGCGCCTTCACTCAGCACCTGGCGAAAGGCGCGGCCCCCAGGCTGGGCATGGAAGAGTCCAAGCACGTGACGGGTGATGTGCTTGAGCGCGACGCCTTCGGCCAGTCTGGCTTCCGCGTACGGACGCAGCGCACGCAGCAGTTCGCCGCGGCTGCGGTTTGAAGTGCCGGACAGCGCAGCGTCCAGCCGGTGCAGGACGTACGGGTCGTGGTAGGCCGCACGCCCCAGCATCACGCCATCCACATGCTGCAGGTGCGCGAGTGCATCCTCAACGCCTGCAATGCCGCCGTTGACCGCAATAGTCAGCGCCGGACGCGACTGTTTCAGCCGATACGCCCAGTCATAGCGCAGCGGCGGCACCTCGCGGTTTTCCTTGGGTGACAGGCCCTGCAGCCAGGCGTTGCGCGCATGCACGAAGAACACCGTGCAGCCCGCAGCGGCCACCGTGTCGATAAACGCCTGAAAACGGCCGTAGTCCTGGTCTTCATCCACGCCCAGCCGGCACTTGACCGTAACCGGAATCTGCACCGCTGCCGACATCGCCGCGATGCAGTCGGCGACCACGGCCGGTTCCTTCATCAGGCAGGCGCCGAAGCGACCCGCCTGCACCCGGTCGGAGGGGCAGCCCACGTTGAGGTTGATCTCGTCGAAGCCATGCGCCTGCCCGATCTGCGCGGCCTGCGCCAGCACCGCCGGATCGCTGCCGCCCAGCTGCAGGGCCACCGGATTCTCCACCGGGTCACGCAGCAGCAGGCGCGCACGGTCGCCGTGCAGCACGGCATTGGCGTGCACCATTTCCGTATACAGCCGCGCTTGCGGCGCCAGCAACCGGTGGAACACCCGGCAGTGGCTGTCGGTCCAGTCCATCATCGGCGCGACGGACAGGCGAATGGAATTGGGTATGGACATGGGCGCGATTGTAAGCGGTGCTGGCAAGTGGCCGCCGCGGTAAAGTGAAGCAGCCTCGGGCCGAACTGTAGACCGACCTGCTCTCCGCTTCAGCCGACCCCAATAGCCACCCCTGCTGACGAAACTGGCAGGATTCACCTCGGCCACGGAACGGGTCCGCCCGGCCTTCATTGCCGCGGACTGGACGATCAGCGCGAACGGCCCGAAACACGACCGGTGAGAGGGCTGAGGCCGGCCGCTGCAGGCTTTCCTTGATGATTCCTGCGCCGGGCCGGCACCGCGGTACCGACACGCCAAGGCAGCACCGACGCGATCCGCCAGGCTGGTAAAGCAGCCTTGGTACTGCGGATCAACGACGCAAACAGCTCGTCCGATATTGCAGCAGGCTTACTTGGGCAGCGGTCGCGCCCAGCGCGAATAGCTCTGCCTGATGTCCTCGCGCAGCGCGCGATAGTCGCTGGAATCCGGCTTGGGCTGCAGGCGCGCGGCTACTTCGGCCCAACCCCCGGCGTGGTCACGCGACCACTCGCGCACGATGCGGCGACAGGGCAAGGCCAGCTGCTGGGCCAGCGCGCAGGCCAGCAACACGTCGCCGGCCTGCCAGCCCGGCTGCTGCAGCAGCGACTCCACGTAAGCGCGCGGCACCGCGTAATAGCGCGCGACCTCATCGATGAAGCTTTGCGGGTAGCGCGCCGCATACACGTTGATATCGGCCAGATGGCGATCGATCCAGGCATCGCCGGTGCGCGGCTCATAGCTGTCCGCCTGCTGCTCCTCGGCCAGGGCGGCGGGTGTGGCCCACAGGCAGGCCAGCAACAGCAGCAGGAAGGAAAGCCGGGACCGG
>JAJAZJ010000011.1 GCA_026785795.1 Pseudoxanthomonas sp. | reverse complement strand
GGCGTTCGCCGGCGAGCCGGCCGCCCACGCGGCGGGCGTGCGCGGCGCAGAGATCGGTGACCAGCGCGAGCGGACCGCCATGCTGAAGGCGCTCGCGCCACGCAAGCGCGGACAGCTGCCAGACGCGCAGCGCTTCGCCGTCTTCATCGAGGCCGGCGACCTGCGTCGCGTCAACGCCAATCAGCACCGTAGACAGCGCCGTGCGCAGGCGGCCGTCGTCCGCCCCATGCAGCAGCGCAAGCAGCAGCGCATGCAGGTCCCGCGCCTCGTGTGTTTCGAACAGGCTCTGCTTGCCGGCGGAGACCGCAGGAATGCCGACCATCGCCAGCGCCTGGCGGATGCGCGTCGCCTCGCTGTGGGTTCGCACCAGCACGGCGAGGTCGCCGGGCTGCACGGGGCAACCCAGTAGGGTTGCACTGCCGGCGCGAGCGTCGGAAAGCACGCGGTGGATTGCGGCGACGCAGCCTTGGGTGGCCAGCTCACGCGAGCGCGCTGCGGAGTGGGCCTTTGGTTTTCCCTTTGCGTCCACCTGATCCGCCACGGGTGCCAGCCACAGGGTCAGCGCGGGTGCGGGCGCAGCGTCGCGCAGGTAGTCCTCGTCTCGCCGCCCGCCACCAGGCTCGACGTCACGGAAGTGGACGCGCGCATCAACGAAGGGCTGAGTGCCGGACGCTTCGGCCTGCGCGTACAGCGCCCCGATCGCGCGCAGCACCGCCGGGCGCGATCGGAAGTTCGACAACAGTGCAGGCGCCTGCTGTGCTGACTCCTTCGCAGCGAGATAGGTCTCGACATCGCCGCCGCGGAAGCCGTAGATCGCCTGCTTGGGATCACCGATGACGAACAGCGCCGGCGCGCGGCTGGCAAGACCGAAGATGCGTTCGAAGATGCGCCACTGGCGCGGATCGGTGTCCTGGAACTCGTCGACCAGCGCGACCCTGACCTGCGCGCGCAGCTGCGCGACCAGCGCGTCGGCGTGGGGACCGTCAACGGCATCGGCCACGCGGTCGATCAGGTCGTCGTAGGTCTGCACGCGCTGCTGCTGCTTGAAGCGGTTGACGCGGACGCGCGCATCGTCACGCAGGCGGTGCAGCAGTACTGCGCGGCGGGCGTCCTGCCACTCGGCCATCTCGTTCAGCGCGTCGATATAGGCGGCTACGGCATCGCAGATCGGCGAGTCCGGGGTGCGGCCGACGCTGCCTTTGCTGGTCTTCTCGAGCAGCCTGCCACGATGCAGGTGAGTCAACTTCGGGTGTTGGAACGGCACGTCGTAGTCGCTGACTGCGCACCACGCCTGCAGCGCGTCGAACAGCGCATCGATCCAGTCGATCCTGTAGCTGTTGCCGTTGAGTACCTTGCCCTCGACCGCCAACCGCAGCGATGCGCGAAAGTCGTCTCCATGGGTGTGGAACGCGCCAGCCAGCGCGCTGCCCGCTGCGCGCAGCAGCGGCAGCGGATCGTCCGGCAGCTCGACCAGCGCGGGGCGAAGCTCGCGCTCGCGCAGCAGCGGCCTCAGGTCTTCGGCAAGCTTCGCGGGGCCGCCGGGCCAGAGCGCAAGCAGGTCGTCGGCGGCATCAGGCTCGATGCCGTTCGCGCGCCACAGATCTGCAGCGATGGCCTCGCGCAGCCGGGTGTCATCGGTCATCAGCACCGGAGCATCGAAAGCCTGCCCGGACTCCAGTGCATGCTCGCGCAGCACGCGCGCGCAAAAACCGTGGATGGTGAAGATTGCGGCCAGGTCGATTTCGTCGGCTGCCGCGCGCAGGCGGTGGCGCAGCGACCCGGCGCTTTCTTTGCTGCCGGCAAGATGCCGAGCCAGGACGGCATGGGTGAGCACAGCCTCCGGCGACGCGTCCTCATCCAGGTCAGCATCAACCAGCGCTTCGGCGATCTTCAGCCGCTGGTGGATGCGGCTGCGCAGCTCCTGCGTCGCGGCCTCGGTAAAGGTCACTGCGAGAATCTCGTCGACCTTCAGTCCTCCCTCCACGATCAGCCGCACGACCAGCGTGGCCAGGGTGAAGGTCTTGCCGGTGCCGGCCGAGGCCTCGATCGCGTGCACGCCGTCCAGCGGCAGCAGCAGGTACGGATCGGTCGCGGTGGTCATTCCGCTTCCTCCATGTCCAGGTCCGCAGCGAGCATACGCAGCGTGTCCAGGTCCGTGCCGGCGTACAGCGCGCCGGAAACCACTGCGCTGAAGATCGTCATCGCCTGGTCAACGAACGCAACCTGCGTCGCTTCATCGTTGAACGGATCGCGCCCGCGCAGCGCGAGCCGAAGCGCTTCGCTGTCGCCTTCGGCCCATCTCCGGTCGCTGCCGCGCCACCTTTTCGCTGCGTTCTCCAGCCCGCGCCTCGTGTCCGGTGCGTTGAACAGCTCCCAGCCGCTGTACGGCGCGAACGGCAGCGGCGTGCGCAGGCCCTGCGCGCGCAGTGCGATCAGGCGGGCGAGCAGTGCGCGGGCGTGGCCTGGATCCAGCGTGGGACGCGTGTGTGGACCCTTGCCAGACTCGCCCCCGTCATGGAACTGGACCAGCGGCACCTCCAGTCCGGCCGCGCCTGCAAGCAGCCAGTCCAGGCCGTCACGAATCGATGAGTTGCCGCCGGGTTTGCCGAAGCGGATGCGCGCGATGCCGCGCGGAAACACGTCGGCGATACGCCCGCTGAGGCGCACGCCGCCCAGGTCGACCTCCAGCCGTGGCGCGTCGCCCAGCGCGTCGCCACGCCACGTGCGGAAAGCATCGGCGTAGTCGTCCACCTCGCGGCGCACCGATTCCAGCGCGCGGCGGCCGCGCGGCCCGGAGGGCAGCAGGCCGCGCGCGCGCAGGAGCGCCTGCGTGGTTGCATCGTCATCGCCGCGCAGGCGGGCTTCAAATACCGCCTTCTGCAGCACGTGCCGGGCGAGGCCGCGGCCCGGAGCCAGCAGCGGCTCCACGTCGGGGTCGATTTCCTCCACTTCCGCCATGCGCATGCCGAGGCGCTCGCGCAGGAAGGTCTGCGCCGGTGCCTGCAGGAAGCGCCGCAGGGTATCCAGCGACAGCGCATCGCCTTCGTCCCCCACGGGCGCAAGCGGACTGTCATTGAACCAAGCGGGCAAGGCCACGCGTAGCTGCGCCGGCTGCGCGGCCGCCTTCCACCAGGGCTTGAGGTAGGAGAAGCGCCGCGGTTCGTCTGCGCTTCCAAAGGCGTCGGCTGCAAACGGCTGCAGCGTGTGATGGACGATCAGCGCCTTGGTCGCGGCGTCGGCATCGGCGTGGTAGCAGGCTGCGGTTTGGATCAGCTGCTTGACCAGCACCGACGGCTCTCGCGCACTGCCGTCGCGCGGATCGGCGCCCAGGTAGCTGAGATAGAACACGTCCTGCGCCGCGGCGAACTGCTGCAGGAACAGGAAGCGGTCGTCCTCGCGCACGGAGCGGTCGCCGTGGCGGCGGCGCTCGGTGCCCAGTTCGGCGGTGAGCTGGTTCAGGCCCGCGCCTGGATCGCGGCGCGGATAGTCACCATCGTTCAATCCCAGCATGCAGATGACCCGGAACGGCAGCAGGCGCATCGGCACCATGCGCCCGAAGCTGATCCCGCCGGTCAGCAAGGGCGCACGCGTGTCGGCCTCGGCCAGCGCGCCGGAAAAATGCGCGCGCACTACTTCGGCCGGCACGGGCGCGTCGAAGCCCGCGCGCGCCGCATCGCGGGCGAAATCGTCCACCAGGCGACGCAGCCGGTCCAGGGCGCGCTGCGTACGCGGATCCTGTGGCGGTCGCGGCAACAGCGCATCCAGCAGGCCGAACAGGCGTTCGCGCCACTGGCCGGGCACCAGCGCATCCCCCAGCGTGCGCTGGTGCCGCGCGAGTACGCGCAGCAGCCGGATCAGTGCATCCAGCGCGTCCACCGCGCTGCCTTCCAGATGCGGCCACGGCGCAATGCCCGCGATATCGCCTTCGCTGCCGCTGGCATGCCCAAGCAGCAGCCGGTCCAGGGCAAAGCCCCAGGTGTAGGCATCATCACGCGGGGCGAGCTGCTGTTCGCGATGCGCCGCATCCAGGCCCCAGCGCGCACCGGCGCCGTGCAGCCAACCGTGCAGGCGCTCCAGCGCGGACCGGTCCAGTCCAGCGCTGTGCGCGATCGCCGGGCTGGACAGCAGGCCCAGGATTTCGTCCAGTCCAAAGCGCGACACCGGCAGTGCCAGCAGGCGCACGAACAGATCGGCCAGCGGTTCTTCGGCCAGCGGGCTGGTATCGGCGACGGTATACGGCAGGCGATGCTCCTGCCCGCCGCCGAACGCGGCCTCCAGGTACGGCGCATACGGGTCGATGTCCGGCGCCAGCACCGCGATTTCGCGCGGCTGCAGCGGCGGGTCGAAGCGTGAATCCTCCAGCAATCCACGCAGCTGGTCGTGCAGCACCTGCACCTCGCGCAGGCGGGTGTGGCAGGCATGCACCTGCAGGCTGCGGTCACCCAGGTCTACTTGCCTGCGCCACGCAGTTGCTGGCGGTGGACGGCGATGCAGCAGATCGCGCTGCAGGCGCTGCAGCAGGCTGTCGCGTTCCGGGCGATCGTCGGCGCGCTCCTCCGGGTCAGCATAGGCGGCAATTTCGCCGGAGGGATGTACCACTTCGTAACTGCCCAGCACGGCAAAAAAATCGCGGCCTGCCGCGCCCCAGGCCTGCAGCAGCGGATTTTCCGGTTCGCTGCGCGAAAACGGATCCTGTTGCTCGGCGCGCAGCTTGCCCGCCAGGGTTTGCAAATCACCCCAATAGGATTTCGTCGGCGTGGGCAGGTAGAAATGCAGGGTGCCCACGCGCGCCTGGGTGGCCATTACCCGCAGCACATCCGGCGACACATTGAGGGTGGCGAAGGCGGACAGCCGCGCCGGCAGCCCGATGGGACAAGCCGCGCTGTTGGCGGCGAAGCGGTCCAGATAAGTCTGGATGCGGCGCGCGCGATACGACTGCCCGGCCGCCACGTGGCGCCAGAGCACCGCCTGCGGATCGCTTGGGCTTGCGCCGGACTCCCAGCGCAGCAGCCAGTCGCCGCGCCACGCCTGGTATTTTTCGAATATCCCTCCCAGCTCCCCGGCCAGCGCCCACGGCTTCACTGGATCATCGCCCGCCAAGTGCGCGCGCACCGCCGCCAGCGCCGGCTTCGCCAGTACGTCCGGGTCGCTCAGCGCGGCGTAAACGCGCCAGCGCATCGCGGCGGCATCCAGGTCATCGGCCTCACCAGGCACGTTGGCCTGCAGCGCGCGGCCTACGAACTCGCCCGGGGTCAGGAACTCCAGGTTCGCGGCAATGCCGTATTGGGCCGCCAGGGCGGACTGCAGCCAGCGGCGCATGGCCACCTGGGGAATCAGCACCGTATCCGGCGTCAGCACCGACTGCCCCGGGGCGGGGGTGCGCAGTTCGGCGGCCAGCAGCCCGGCCAGCACCTCCAGCGAGTTCGAGTGATAGAGGCGGAAGTCGGGCAGCGCGGCGGTTTCTGGCATGCCCTCATCTTGCCGCAGTGGCGTCGCATCCGCCGCGACGAGTTTGCGCTGTCGCGCCGCGATATGCCGGGCACGTCCCGCGAAGCCCTGGCGAAACGCAAGAAATCAAACGGGACAGTACATTGTGGTTCAGCCGTCGCCCCTGATCCTGCAGAGCTTGCTGGAGCCCCCGTGTCCCTGTCTTCCCCCGACTCGCCCGCTGTCCGCCTGTGCAACGTCCGTCTCGACCGGGGCGGGCGCACGGTGCTGGGCGATATTGACCTGTCGGTGCCGCGCGGCAGCATCACCGCGGTGCTGGGGCCGTCGGGCAGCGGCAAGTCCACCCTGTTGGCGGCGCTGACCGGGGAGCTGGCACCTGCGGCCGGCCGGGTGGAGGTGTTTGGCCAGGTCGTTCCGCACGGCACTCGCGCCCTGCTGGAGATGCGCAAGGGCATCGGCGTACTGCTGCAGGGCAACGGCCTGCTCACCGACCTGACCGTGGGCGACAACGTGGCCCTTCCGCTATGCACCCACACCCGCCTGGCGCCCGCGCTGATCCAGCGGCTGGTGGCGCTGAAGCTCAACGCCGTGGGCCTGCGCAGCGCAGCCGACGCCTGGCCGCGCGAGCTCTCCGGCGGCATGGCGCGACGCGTGGCCCTGGCCAGGGCCCTGGCCCTAGACCCGCCGCTGATGATCTACGACGAGCCGCTGACCGGGCTGGATCCGATTGCCAGCGGCGTGATCATGAGCCTGATCCAACGGCTCAACGACACCTTGGGGCTGACCAGCATCATCGTCAGCCACCACGTGCACGAAACCCTGCCCATCGCCGACCACGCGGTCGTGATTGCCAATGGCGGCATCGTGTTTTCCGGTACCCCACAGGCGCTGCAGGCCAGCACCGATCCACTGCTGGTCCAATTCCTGCGGGGCGACCCCGATGGCCCCATCGCGTTCGATGCGGCCCCGCGCAGCGAGGCCGCCTGATGGCCATCGGCAGCTCCCTGCGCTCGCTGGGGCGGGCCGGCCTGTTCACCCTGTCGGTGTTCCGCTCGTCCGTGCCCACGAAGGACTTTTTTGCGGAACTTACCCGCGAAATCTACAAAATAGGCGCGCGTTCGCTGCCGATCATCGCCGTGGGCGGTGCTTTCGTGGGCCTGGTGCTGACCCTGCAGGGCTACCGCACCTTGACCACGTT
>JAJAZJ010000010.1 GCA_026785795.1 Pseudoxanthomonas sp. | reverse complement strand
GGCCTGGTTAGTGACGATCACCGCAAGGTCGCCGTCACACTGCAGGTCGCAAAACGCGCGAATGGGTTGCGCGGGGAAGGTGGAAACTGCCGCGCCTAAAGGCGACGGACCAGGCGTTCGATCAGGGCCGGGTCTGTCACACGCCTGACGCGCGGATGGGCCAGCTTGCGGCACAGGAAATCTGCCTGTGCGCCACCCACCCATACCTCCACGCCGCTACCCAGCGATGCGACCAGCGTGGTGATTTCGTCCAATGCGCTGTCCACCAGGCCCGAGTCCACGCAGCTCAGCGCAACTGCCTTCACACCCAACTCCCCCGCCAGCGTGGCAAGGTCGCGCGCCGGTAGATCGGTACCCAGGTAGAGCAGCGGAGCGCCGGCCCCGTAGGCGAGCAGCGCGGCCATCAACAAACCCAGTTCGTGGTGCTCGCCGGGCAGCGTGGAGAACAGCAGCTTGGGGCCGGTTTCGCTGGGGCGCGGATTCAGGATGGCGATCATCCGCGCACGCAGCAGGCTGCTGAGCAGGCGCTCCTGCGCGATGTCCAGCTTGCCTTCGACCCAGCGCTGGCCCACCAGGGTAAGCAGAGGCGAGATGACCCGTGTCACCAGGATCGCCGACGGCAGCGTCGCAATGGCCACCGAGAGCAGTCGGTCCAGCGCACCGATGCGGTAACCGATCACCGCCTCCAGCATCCGCTCGCTGAGCATCTCCACGCCGCCGTAGCCGATCTGCGAGGACTCGTTCAGCAGGTCGTCGAGCGCCGCGTCGCCGAGCGTCGCCAAGCGGCGGATGGGATGGCCCCGCTCGGTGAGGCGCTGCAGGCGGGTCAGTCGCTCGACCATGCCCGCGTCGTAGACGCGGCGTCCGGCTTCGTCCCGAAGCGGGTCGACCACCGCGTATCGGCGTTCCCAGGCACGCAAGGTGCCCGGCGCCAGCCCGGTCATCCTGGAAGTGGAAGTGACGCTGTACATGATTTAAATGTACAACATTCGTACAAGTTCTTTTTTCACTCCTGCGTGACGTCCCCGCGTCCATCCTATTGCCCCCGGAACAACCCCAGACAGGAGTGACTCGTGAACCATCCAGCCTTGACCAAGTCGATCGCGGTCGCTATCGCGCTGCTCGCCGGCGCCGCTTCTCCCACTTTTGCCAGCCATCACGGCGGCACGCACGGCACGCCCGCCGCTACCACCAGCACTACCCCCACCAAGGAAACCAAAATGTCCACCAAAGATATCGTTGACACCGCCGTCGGCGCAGGCCAGTTCAAGACCCTCGCTGCCGCCCTGGGTGCAGCCGACCTGGTCGAGACCCTAAAGGGTCCCGGCCCGTTCACCGTGTTTGCCCCGACCGACGCGGCGTTTGAGGCCCTGCCGGCTGGCACGGTCGATGACCTGCTCAAGCCCGAGAACAAGGCCAAGTTGGCCGCGATCCTGACCTACCACGTGGTTGCGGGCAAGGTGACCTCCTCCGACGTCGTGAAGCTGTCGGAAGCCGATAGCGTCGGCGGTCCCAAGCTGAAGATCACCACGGATGGAGGCAAGGTCAAGATCAACGATGCGAACGTGACCACGGCCGACATCGAGACCAGCAACGGGGTGATCCACGTGATCGACAAGGTTCTGATCCCGGCCGGCTGAAAAAGAAGGCCGTGAACCTGTGACGGTTAAAGGTCGCACGGCAGTTTCGCCTGACACAGACCTGCATCTACGTAGATGCAGGTCTTTTTTTGAACACAGCCGTTGCTCCATGTGCGCAGGGTGGGCCTTGGCCCAGCATTGCCATGTGTCAGCCAACGGAGGGCGGGTCTTGACCCGCCATGGGCAAAGCCAGAATCCGCACGCCGCGGACCACCATTACCGGGTAACGCGTTGCGGCTTCCGAACGATACGCGGTGGGTCAAGACCCGCCCTCCAAAAGCGGTGAGTGATTACCCGCCTTACGCGGCCTCGGCCCACCATTGCCATGCGTCCGTGCCGATGGACGCAACTCGAAACGCGGTGGGCTTGAGCCCACCCTACGAGACCTGTAAATATGTATGCCCCGAAAGATGTCTTTTTTTTCTTACTGGTTTAAGGAAACTTCATGGCCTCTGGGCTTCTAGCGTTGCTTGACGATGTGGCAGCCATTGCCAAGATCGCTTCCGCCTCACTGGACGATGTCGTCAAGATGTCGGCCAAGGCGGGCGGCAAGGCGGCCGGCATCGTGATTGATGACGCGGCCGTCACCCCGCGCTACGTGGTCGGCTTTGCGGCCGACCGCGAGCTTCCGATCATTGGCAAGATCGCCTGGGGATCCACGCGCAACAAGCTCCTGTTCCTGCTGCCCGGCGCACTGTTGCTGTCGACCGTGGCGCCCTGGTCGATCATGCCGCTGCTCATTCTGGGCGGCGCGTTCCTCTGCTACGAAGGCTTCGGCAAGGTGCGCGAGCTGATCTTGCCGGCCGCGCCCGCAGCGCCGGCCCAGGCCCCGCAGGCCGGCGACGCCGCGGCGCTTGAACGGCAGAAGATCGCCAGCGCGATCCGCACCGACTTCATCCTGTCGGCTGAGATCATGGCGATCACGCTGTCGACCGTGGGAGCGGCGTCCTTGGCCAAGAAGGCGACCGTGCTGGCGGTCGTCGGACTGGGCATCACGATCGCGGTGTACGGCACGGTGGCCTTGATCGTGAAAGCCGATGACATCGGCGTCGCGCTGGCCCGTCGCCACCCGCCCTGGTCGGCGATCGGCCGCGGCCTGGTGCGCGCGATGCCGTGGGTGCTGTCGGCGCTCAGCCTGATCGGCACGCTGGCCATGCTGTGGGTCGGCGGCGGCATCATCCTGCACGGTCTGGCCGCGTACGGGCTCAGCGGGGCGGAGCACTTGATCAAGCAGGTCGGCGGCTCCGCAGGATCGATGCTGCCGTGGGGCGGCGGCCTGCTCGCCTGGATCGTTGCCGCAGCGCTGGCTGGACTGGCGGGGCTCGCAATCGGCGCGGCGGTGTCCTTGCTGGTCAAGTACGTGATCGGCCCGATACTGCAGCGGCTGCCGTCGTTGAAACGCGCGAACTGACGCGTGCCGGGGCGCCAGAACGGAGCAACGGGGACGTAGGGTGGGCCTCGGCCCACCATTGCCATGCGTCCGTGCGCATTGACGCGGGTTGAAGAGCGGTGGGCTTGAGCCCACCCTGCAGCCCACCCTGCAGCTCACCCTATGGTCGTGCGACGGGGCGGATGCGCCACCCCATTCTTCCCATGACAACCGGCACTGCTGGCCGGCGGTGGTTCTGCTACGGTGACCGCACTCACCGCCGGGGACTGTCCATGCGCCACGCTGCCTTGTTTGTTGCCGTCTGCCTGGCGATCGCGCCGGCCGCGTTTGCCGCCGAGTCGACCAAACCGGTGGCCGCGGCGGAGCTGGCCCGCAGTGTCAACATTCCGTATGAAGCCTTCACCCTGGACAACGGCCTGCGCGTGGTCGTGCACACCGACCGCAAGGCGCCGGTGGTGGCTGTGCAGGCCTGGTACAACGTGGGCAGCAAGGACGAGCCCAAGGGCAAGACCGGCTTTGCCCATCTGTTCGAACACATCGGCCTGTTCAACCCCACCGAGAACCTGCCCGGTGGGCTGATGGTGCCGCTGCGCGACATCGGCGCCACCGACTGGAACGGCACCACCTGGTTCGACCGCACCAATTTCTTCCAGACCGTGCCCACCTCGGCGCTGGAGCAGGCGCTGTACATGGAAAGCGACCGCATGGGCCACCTGCTGGGCGCGCTGAACCAGGAGCGCCTGGACAACCAGCGCGGCGTGGTCCAGAACGAAAAGCGCCAGGGCGACAACCAGCCCTACGGCCTGGTCGAGTACGCGCAGCTGGAGGCACTGTTCCCGGAAGGCCACCCCTATCGCCATTCCACCATCGGCTCGATGGCCGCCCTGGATTCGGCCAGCCTGGAAGACCTGCGCCAATGGCACCACGACAAGTACGGTCCCAACAACGCGGTGCTGGTGCTGGCCGGCGACATCGACACCGCCACTGCACGCACCCTGGTGCAGAAATACTTTGGCCACATTCCGCGCGGCCCGGTGAACACCCCGGCCGCGGCCGAGGTGCCCACGCTGGCCGCGCGCGTAGACCGCACCCTGCACGATCGCGTGTCGAATACGCGCCTGTACCGCACCTGGATCGTGCCCGGCCTGCTGGATGACGCCGCGGTCGACCTGGACATCGCCGCCAGCGTGCTGGGCGGGCTGAACAGCTCGCGGCTGGACAGCGCGCTGGTGCGGGGCGACGAGAGCGCGGTCGCGGTGACGGCCTACTACCAGCCGTTCCAGCGCATGGGCATGTTCGAAATCAGCGTGGACGTGAAACCGGGCCAGGACGTGGCCGCGGTCTCCGCGGCGCTGGATCAGTTGATCGCCGACTTCGTTGCCCAGGGCCCCAGCGCAGACGAAGTGGCCCGCGTCAGCGCCACGCGCATGGCCGAGCAGATACGCGAGCTGGAGCCCACCGGTGGCTTCACCGGCAAGGCGGTGGTGCTGGCCGAAGGCGCGCTGTACGCGGACGATCCCGGCCACTACCGCAGCACCCTGGCGGCCTACGGAAAGGCAACGCCGGGCTCGGTGCGCGCGGCGATGGGCCGCTGGCTGACGCGGCCGGTGCTGGCCATCACCGTTGCCCCCGGCGAGCGTGAGCCGTATGCCGAAGCCGCCGCCACTCGGCCGCCGCCCACGCCGGCCGCGCCGCTGGTGATCACCCCGCGCGCGCCGATGCCTGGCGTGGGCAAGATGAGCCCGCTGGACTTCCCCAGCGTCGAGCGCGCGCGCCTGGGCAACGGCGTGGAAGTGGTGTATGCGCGTTCGGGCACGGTGCCGCTGACCCAGGTGGCGGTGGAGTTCGACGCCGGCATCGCCGCCGATCCTGCCGCTGCGCTGGGCACGCAGCGGCTGATGCTGTCGCTGCTGGACCAGGGCACGGCCACGCGCGATGCCGTGCGGATCGCCGAGGACAAGGAACGCCTGGGTGCCACCCTGACCGCGCAGGCCGGCCTGGATCGCACCGTGGTGTTGCTGGGCGTGGTCAGCCCCAACCTGGCGCCGGGCCTGGAGCTGCTGGCGGACGTGGTGCGCAACCCGGGCTTCAAGCCCGAAGACCTGGAGCGCGTGCGCAACCAGCAGCTGGCCGCGATCGCGCAGGAGCAGACCTCCCCCAACGGCATCGGCAGCCGCGCCCTGCCCGGCCTGCTGTACGGGTCGGCGCATCCTTATGGCCGGCCGTTCTCCGGACTGGGCAATGCGGACGCGGTGAAGGCGCTGTCGCGCGCTGACCTGGCCGCGTTCCACCAGGCCTGGATCCGCCCGGACAACGCGCGCATCTTCGTGGTCTCCGATCGGCCGCTCGCCGAGGTGCAGACGTTGCTGGAAGAACGCCTGGGCGGCTGGAGCACGCCGGCTGTGGCCAAGGGCCAGAAGGATTTCAGCGCACCGGTGGCCGCGCCCAAGCCGCGCATCGTGCTGATCGACCGCCCGCAGTCGCCGCAGTCGCTGATCCTGGGCGCGGTGGTGCTGCCGGTCAGCGGCCGCGACGATCTGGTGGCCTTCAACGCGGCCAACGAGGTGATCGGCAACGGCTTCCTGTCGCGCATCAACCAGGATATCCGCGAGACGCGGGGCTGGTCGTACGGGTTGAACGGGCGCGCGACGCTGGCGGAGCAGCGCTCGCCGTACGTGATCAATGCGCCGGTGCAGGCCAACCGCACCGGGGAGTCGATCCAGGTGCTGATGGACCAGTACCGCGGGTTCCTGGGCGACAAGGGGGTGACCGCGGCGGAGCGCGAGCGCACCATCAATGGCAACGTGCGTTCGCTGCCGGGCGGGTTCGAGACATCGGCCAGTGTGCTGAACGCGCTGCGCACGAATGCGCTGGTCGGGCGCGCCGATGATTATTGGGAGACGCTGGGGCCGCGCTATGAGGCGCTGTCGGTGGCGGACATGGACGCGGCGGCGCGGCGCATCGTGAAGGATGGTGAGCTGGTGTGGGTGGTGGTGGGGGATGCGGCTACGGTGAAGCCGCAGCTGGAGGGGTTGGGGCTGCCGGTGGAAGTGCGGGTGGCGAATTAGGGGGTGAAGCAGAGGGGGCGGCGGGAATATCCGGTTCGAGTGGATGTTTTCGCGCCCCCTCTCTATTGTGAAGCGCAGTGGCGGCGGTGGACTTAGGGACGCGCCAAGGCGTGGCCGGCACGTCCCAAAAATGTACGCTGACCCTTAATC
>JAJAZJ010000009.1 GCA_026785795.1 Pseudoxanthomonas sp. | reverse complement strand
CCAGGCTGGCGTCGGTGGGCGGTGCTGCAGGAGTCAACGGCTGGGGCATGCGGGCGCCGGTGCAGGGTTAGAATGAACCGGCATTTTATAAGGATAAGCAGGTTGGACGCCGAAACCATCCAGAAACTGATTGAAACCGGCCTCCCCGGCGCTCGCGCCAGCGTGGCGGGCGAGGATGGCGTGCATTTCGAGGCGACCGTGGTCGCGGAAGTGTTCCGCGGCAAGCTGCCGCTGGCCCGCCACCGTCTGGTCTACGCCACGCTGGGCGACCTGATGGGCGGCGCGATCCATGCCCTGGCATTGAAGACCGTGACTGCTGACGAGCTGGGGTAGGGCGGCCCGCAGCTGGCCCGCCGTTTACGGAAGCCGACGATACTGCCGCCGCACTCCTCCACGGCAGCGACCCAATACCCACCTCGAAGCAGCATCCACCAAGAACCCCAAAGCCATGCAGAAGATCGTAGTCACCGGCGGCACCCCGCTCAACGGCGAAGTCACTATTTCAGGCGCCAAGAACGCGGTGCTGCCGATCCTGTGCGCCACCCTGCTGGCCGATGCACCGGTCGAGATCACCAACGTGCCGCACCTGCATGACGTGGTCACCACGGTGAAGCTGCTGGGCGAGTTGGGCGCCACGATCAGCCTGGACGAAGGCACGCTGTCCAGGGGCAGCAGCATCACCGTCGACCCGCGGACGGTGAACCAGCATGTCGCGCCTTATGAGCTGGTCAAGACCATGCGCGCCTCGATCCTGGTGCTGGGCCCGCTGCTGGCCAAGCATGGAGCGGCCGAAGTCTCGCTGCCCGGCGGCTGCGCGATCGGATCGCGCCCGGTCGACCAGCACATCAAGGGCCTGCAGGCGCTGGGTGCGGAGATCAGTGTGGAAAACGGCTTCATCAAGGCCACCGCCAAGCGCCTGAAAGGCGCGCGCTACGTGTTCGACATGGTCAGCGTCACCGGTACCGAGAACGTCATGGCCGCGGCCACCCTGGCCGAAGGCACCACGGTGCTGGAAAACGCCGCGATGGAGCCGGAGGTGACCGACCTGGCCGATTGCCTGATCGCACTGGGCGCGCGCATCGAGGGTGCCGGTACCTCGCGCATCACCATCCATGGCGTGGAACGCCTTACCGGCGGCCGCCATGCCGTGCTGCCTGACCGTATCGAGACCGGCACCTTTTTGGTCGCCGCCGCCATGACCGGCGGCCGCATCACCGCACGCCGGGCCCGCGCCGACACCCTGGATGCGGTGCTGAAGAAGCTGACCGAGGCCGGCGCGACCATCCAGACCACCGCTGACAGCATTACCCTGGACATGCACGGCAGGCGCCCGCGCGCGGTCAGCCTGACCACCGCGCCGTACCCGGCGTTCCCAACGGACATGCAGGCGCAATTCATGGCCTTAAACTGCATCGCCCATGGCGTGGCGGTGATCAACGAAACCATCTTCGAGAACCGCTTCATGCACGTCAACGAGCTGCGGCGGTTGGGCGCAGACATCCAGGTGGAAGGCCACACCGCCATCGTCCGCGGCACCGACAAGCTAGGCGGTGCGCCGGTCATGGCGACCGACCTGCGTGCGTCGGCCTCGCTGATCCTGGCGGGGCTGGTGGCCAAAGGCGACACTACCATCGACCGTATCTACCACCTCGACCGTGGCTACGAGAATATCGAGGAAAAACTCAGCGCGCTTGGCGCCGTGATTCGACGCATCTCGGGCTGAGGCGATGAGTTCCCTGCAGGGTGCGCCGCGCAGCCGCTTCTCCACACGCCGCAAGGCGCTGCTTGCGCTGGTCCTGCTTGCGCTGGCCATCGTCGGCTGGATGAGCTTCATCGGCGCAGCAGCCCTGAGCGGGATTGCAACCAGCGAGATGGATTGGGATAGCGACGGCACCGTCACCCGTGGCGAGATATTCCAGGGCTTCCACGCCGTGGTCGTCAGCAAGCGCAGCGAAGGACAGCGCGAATGCGCCTCCTATCGTTGGCGCACGGACCAGCGCCCCATCCGCGTGGATTGTCGCACCACGATGGTGCAGGAAAAGTCACCTGAATAGGGAGGCCATTGCCAGGCCGGGCTGATGGCTGGATCTGCTCGGTGTCTGGGCGGTGCTGTACGCAGTCGCGGCAGGCTGATCCTTACCTTGATCGGGTGCTCTGGCCGGCGCATTGTCCATACCGCGTTACCCTGAGGTTGTGGGCGTATCATCAGTCCGCACTCGTCAACCATGGGGAAGGTCATGACCAGTCGGTTCCGTTGTCGCATTGCTGCACTGTCGATCGCGTTGCTTAAGTTGGCCGCACGCCCATCCGCCCAGGCCCCGGGTTCGCAAAAGATTCGTGCCGTCCAATCAGCGGTTGCTTCCGGCTCACAGGCCACGCCGGAAGAGCGCGGCAAGCTGGCCCATCAGTTCGTAATCAAGTGGGGCGTGTATGTGAAGCGCGTCTACGGTGTCCGCGTAGGCACCTGGGCACAGCGCATGGTGCCGAACTTCGCAACCGCCGACGCCGCAAACTTCCGTCGCGCCGTCCAGCGTGACACCTTTGAAGGCGCCATGGCCGAGCTGTCTGGTTCAGGGCAAAAAGTAAGCGACAGCAGGGTCATCACCCAGCTTGCCTCGATGGAACGCGCATCGGCTTCCTCCATAGCCGGCATTACCCCGATGGCACTGGGTGCGCTGACCAGCGATCTTG
>JAJAZJ010000008.1 GCA_026785795.1 Pseudoxanthomonas sp. | reverse complement strand
GGTGTTGATCGGCATCAAGGCCAAGTCAGCCATCCCCTATGCGGAGAATGCCGCCTCTATCGCGGCCGATGCCTCCAACACGACCTGGATTGCACGCACCCTGTTCACAGAGTTTCTGCTGCCCTTTGAGTTCGCCGCGATCATCCTCACCGTGGCGGTCGTCGTGGCGGTCATGCTCACCCTGCGGCGGCGCCAGGGCACCAAGCACCAGGACCCTGCCGAGCAATCGCGGGTCAAGGCCGCAGACAGGCTGCGCATGATGAAGGTAGCAGTTGAGCATCCGGTACGCGAGACCCTGGTCGTGCCAGCGCCCACTGACGGCCCGGAGGCAAAACCATGATCGCGCTCGGCCACCTGCTTGCACTGGGCGCGGTGCTGTTCTGCATCAGCGTTGCCGGCATATTCCTGAATCGAAAGAACGTCATCGTCCTGCTGATGTCGATCGAGCTGATGTTGCTGGCCGTGAACATCAACTTCATTGCGTTCTCGCGCCATTTCGGCGACCCGGCCGGCCAGATTTTCGTGTTCTTCATCCTGACCGTGGCTGCGGCCGAGGCCGCGATCGGGCTGGCGATCCTGGTGACCCTGTTCCGCTCGCGACACACTATCAACGTCGCCGATATCGATACCTTGAAGGGCTGATGCGCTGATGACGGGTCTGGAAATCTCCATCTCCAAGCAGGTGCTGCTGGCCATCGTGCTGGCGCCGCTGCTGGGCAGCATTGTTGCCGGCCTGTTCGGCCGGCAGGTCGGCCGTGCGGGCGCGCACTGGGTCACGATCATCGGGGTTGCGGTCAGTTGCGCCCTGTCATGCTGGGTGCTGTACCAGCTGGTGGGGCAGGGCGCAGCGCCGTTCAACCAGAACCTCTACACCTTCTTCCAGGTCGGCAGCCTGGAGGCGCACATTGGTTTCATGGTCGACAACCTGACCGCGATGATGATGGTCGTGGTGACCTTCGTCTCGCTGCTGGTCCATATCTACACCGTCGGGTACATGGCCGACGATCCTGGCTACCAGCGGTTCTTCAGCTATATCTCTCTGTTCACCTTCAGCATGCTGATGCTGGTGATGAGCAACAATTTCCTGCAGCTGTTCTTTGGATGGGAAGCGGTTGGCCTGGTTTCCTACCTGCTGATCGGGTTCTGGTTCAAGCGCCCCTCGGCCATCTTCGCCAACATGAAGGCGTTCCTGGTGAACCGTGTAGGCGACTTCGGCTTCCTGCTGGGCATCGCGGCCGTGCTGGGCATGTTCGGTACCTTTGACTACGCCACTGTTTTCGCCAACGCACCGCTGCTGGCAGACAAGGCCGTGCAGGTCTGGTCGGGTGCGGTGGGTGCGTTCGGCATCTCCTGGCAGGTCGTCGATCAGCCGGTGGTGTGGTCAGTGGCCAGCATCATCTGCATCTGCCTGTTCATAGGCGCGATGGGCAAGTCCGCCCAGGTGCCGCTGCACGTCTGGCTGCCGGACTCGATGGAAGGCCCGACTCCGATTTCTGCGCTGATCCATGCGGCGACCATGGTCACCGCCGGCATCTTCATGGTGGCGCGCATGTCGCCCCTGTTTGAGATGTCGCAAACGGCGCTTGCTTTCGTGCTGTTCATCGGCGCCACGACGGCGTTCTTCACCGGCCTGATCGGCATCGTGCAGAACGACATCAAGCGCGTGATTGCGTATTCAACCCTCTCACAGCTGGGCTACATGACCGTGGCCCTCGGTGTGTCGGCTTATTCGGCTGCGGTGTTCCACCTGATGACCCACGCCTTCTTCAAGGCGCTGCTGTTCCTGGGCGCGGGCTCCGTGATCATCGCCTTGCACCATGAGCAGGACATGCGCAGGATGGGCGGCCTGCGCAAGTACATGCCTATCACCTTCGTGACCATGTGGATCGGCACGCTGGCCCTGGTGGGTACGCCGTTCTTCTCCGGCTTCTATTCCAAGGACACCATCATCGAAGCTGCGGCGCACCATGCGCACGAAGTCGGCGGTTGGGTAGCGACCTACGGCTACTGGGCCGTGCTGGGCGGCGTGTTCGTGACCAGCTTCTACAGCTTCCGCCTGCTGTACCTGACCTTCCACGGCAGGGAGCGGTTCCGCGATGCGCACGCCACGGATGGGCACCACGCGCACCACGACCATGCGCACGGCCATGGCGGCGTGCATGAGCCGCACGAGTCACCCTGGGTCGTGACTATCCCGCTGATCCTGCTTGCGATTCCCTCGGTGTTGATAGGGTTCTTCACCATTGGCCCCATGCTGTTTGGCACCAGTTGGGACGGCCACGACACGCGGTTGCCGTTCTTCCTCGGGGTGATCGATTTCCTGGATCCCGCACGCGACACCGTAGGCCAGGTGGCGGCGAAATTCCACGGGCCGGTGGCCTTTGCCCTGCATGGACTGAAGACTCCAGCCTTCTGGCTGGCGTTTGCCGGCTTTGCCGCTGCCACCGTGCTGTACATCTGGCTGTCGCCGGAATGGCCGGCCAGGCTCCGCAACAGCCGCGTGGCCGCGCCGCTGGTCCGCATCCTGGAAAACAAATACGGCATGGATACGCTGTGGGTCGGAGGTTTCGCCGGCGGCGGCCTGGCCCTGGGCGACCTGTCCAATGCGTTCGACAGGAAAGTGATCGACGGGGTGGCGGTCAACGGCACGGCACGTCTGGTGGACCTGGCGGCCAACCTGCTCCGGCGAACCCAATCGGGTTTGCTCTACCACTATGCCTTCGCGATGATCCTTGGCCTGATTGCACTCCTGGCCGTGCTCATGCGGTTCTGGCAATGAACGCCGCGGCGTTGAACTGACGGGTACGAATACGTGTCGAACTGGCCTTTACTGAGTGTATTGATCTGGCTGCCAATGATTGGCGGCGCGCTGTTGCTTGCCCTGGGCAACGGGCGTGCAGGCACCGCGCGATGGGCGGCGCTGGCGGTGGCCTTGCTTACCTTCGTGGCCAGCCTGGGCCTGCTGACCGGGGTCAATGTTGCCAATCCCGGCATGCAGTTCGTCGAAACCCGGGCCTGGGTCCCGGCCTACGGCATCGGCTACAACCTGGGTGCAGACGGCATCTCGATCGCCTTGATCGTGTTGACCACCCTGACCACCGTGCTGGCATTGATCGGCGCGTGGACCGTGATAGAGAAGGGGGTCAGCGAGTATTTCGCCGCCTTCCTGTTCCTGGAAGGGATGATGGTGGGCGTGTTCAGCGCCACCGACGCCATGCTGTTCTACGTATTCTTCGAGGCCATGCTGATCCCGATGTTCCTGATCATCGGCATCTGGGGCGGGCCGCGGCGCATCTATGCCTCGGTCAAGTTCTTCCTCTACACTTTCCTTGGCTCGGTGCTGATGCTGGTCGGCCTGATCTACCTGTACCTGAAGGGCGGCAGCTTCCAGTTCGCCGATCTATACCAGCTGCAGCTGAGTGCCAGCGAACAGACCTGGCTGTTCTTCGCATTCCTGGTGGCATTCGCGGTCAAGGTGCCGATGTTCCCGCTGCACACCTGGCTGCCCGATGCACACGTCGAGGCACCCACTGCAGGCTCGGTGATCCTGGCCGCGATCATGCTGAAGATCGGCGGTTACGGCTTCCTGCGCTTCACCCTGCCCATCCTGCCCGATGCCGGGCATGAGTGGGCCTGGCTGGTGATCGCCCTTTCGCTGATCGGCATCGTGTACGTGGGACTGGTTGCGCTGGTCCAGGACGACATGAAGAAGCTGATTGCCTATTCCTCGGTCTCGCACATGGGCTTCGTGACCCTGGGCATTTTCATCTCGTTCGGCATGGTGCGTGACTTCGGCAACCTGGACGGTGCGCGGCTGGGTCTGCAGGGCGCCATGGTGCAGATGATCTCGCATGGCTTCGTCTCCGGCGCCATGTTTTCCTGCGTGGGCGTGCTGTATGACCGCATGCACACCCGCATGATCCGTGACTATGGCGGCGTGGCCAACGTAATGCCCTGGTTCGCGGTGCTGTTCGTGTTCTTCGCCATGGCCAACGCCGGCCTGCCCGGCACCAGCGGGTTCGTGGGCGAATTCATGGTCATCGTGGCCAGCTTCCAGAAGCATCCCTACATTGCATTCGTCGCGGCGACCACCCTGGTCATTGGCGCGGCCTACACCCTGTGGCTGGTCAAGCGCGTGTTGTACGGGGAAGTCGCCAATGCACACGTGGCCGGTCTGAAGGACGTGAATGGGCGCGAACTGCTGGTGCTTGGCGTGTTCGCCGCCGGCGTGCTGGCGCTGGGCATCTGGCCCAAGCCGCTGACTGACCTGATGGAAGCCCCGATCGCGCAACTGGCAATGCAGCTTGCGAACAGCAAGCTGTAAGGAAGGACATGACCACCTACCCACTCCCCGTTACCGCCGACATTTTTCCGCTGCTGCCGGAAATCGTGCTGGTGGGCGGTGCATTCGCGCTGCTGATGCTCGATTTGTTCCTGGATTCAAGGCGCCGCATCGTCACCCATCTGCTGTCGCTGGCGTTACTGGCCATCGTGCTGGGCATGGTGGCCACCGGTGTCGGCGGGCAGGGTACGGTGTTCAGCGGCATGTTCGTGCGCGATGTGATGGCCGATGTAAGCAAGGTCGCGATCCTGCTGGTGAGCGCGCTGTCGCTTTTGTATGCCTGGCCGTACCTGCGCGAGCGCAACCTGTACAAGGGCGAGGTGCCGGTGCTGGTGCTGCTGGCTACGGCCGGCATGATGTTCATGGTCTCGGCCGGCAACCTGGTCATGGTCTACCTGAGCCTGGAGCTGCTGGCATTGTGCTCCTATGGCCTGGTGGCGCTGAATCGCGATGACGGCCTGTCCTCTGAAGCGGCCATGAAATATATCGTGCTGGGCTCGCTTGCATCGGGGCTGCTGCTATACGGCATGTCCCTGATCTACGGCGCCACGGGCACGCTGGACCTGCCCAGCATCCAGGCCGGTGCGGCCAACGTGGCCGACCGCACCCTGCTGCTGACCGGGATGGTGTTCCTGGTGGCAGGCATTGCGTTCAAGCTGGGCGCGGCGCCATTCCACATGTGGCTGCCTGATGTCTACCAGGGTGCGCCGACCCCCATCACCCTGTTTATCAGCGCAGGGCCCAAGCTGGCCGCCTTCGGCATGGCTTACCGGTTGCTGGAGGGCGGGCTTGGCCCGATGTCGCCGCAGTGGCAGCTGCTGCTGGCGGGCCTGGCGGCACTGTCGCTGGTGATTGGCAACGTGATCGCCATTGCCCAGACCAACCTCAAGCGCATGCTGGCGTATTCCACCGTCTCGCACGTGGGCTTCCTGCTGCTGGGTCTGGCGGGCGGTGATGATCGCGGTTATGCCGCCGCGCTGTTCTATGCGATCAGCTACGCAATCATGTCCGCAGCGGCCTTCGGCGCCATCGTGGTGCTGTCGCGGCAGGGTTTCGAGGCCGACAGGATCGATGATTTCAAGGGCCTGAATGCGCGCAATCCGTGGCAGGCAGGCCTGGTGCTGTGCGTGATGGCCTCGCTGGCCGGCGTGCCGCCGTTCCTGGGGTTCTGGGCCAAGCTGGTGGTGCTGGCCGCGGCGGTCAACGCGGGCCTCGTCTGGCTGGCCATCGTGGGCGTGGTCTGTGCCGTGATTGGCGGCTACTACTACCTGCGCGTCATCAAGGTGATGTACTTCGACGAGCCGGTGGGCGAGCTTCCGCCGCCGCGCAGCGATCGGGTAGTGCCGGTGGTGTTCAGCGTGAATGCGTTGGCCCTGCTGCTGCTCGGCATCTTCTGGAATCCGCTGATGGCGTGGTGCCAGCTGGCCTTTGCCTGAGCCGGCGCGGCAGCCAGCCGGGCAGGCTGCGGGCCCTCAATGACGGTCCCAAGAGCGCGGCCTGATCGGCGCGGGCTTGCATTAAGCGGCCCAAATCACCATAATTCCGCCCCTGATGCGGGGTGGAGCAGTCTGGCAGCTCGTCGGGCTCATAACCCGAAGGTCGCAGGTTCAAATCCTGCCCCCGCTACCAAGCTTTAGGTTCTTGTGAAAAGCCTCCTGCGGAGGCTTTTTTCGAACCGGGCCTGGGCTGGTGAAGGCGCTTGTTGCGGCCCTCACACCGGAATCCAGCGGTATCGGACAAGGGGCCCAGTTGGGCCCTTTGTTGTTTCCGAAACCCGCAAGCCGCACTTCGCAACCCTTCCAGGCAAATCGTTACCACGTGAGCGACAAGGCAGTACAAATCGCGAACCTGCTGGCCCCCACGGTCCACGCCCTTGGCCTGGAGCTGCTGGGTGCCGAGTACCTGCCTGCGCCGGGCGGAGCCACCGTGCGCCTGTACATCGAGGTCCCCGAGGCCGAGCTGGCGTCGCGCATGGTGGGTATTGAAGACTGTGAAGCGGTCAGCCGCGAAGTATCCGCACAGCTGGACGTTGAGGATCCCATTACCGGCAACTACACCCTGGAAGTATCGTCGCCGGGCGTGGACAGACCCTTGTTCAGCCTGGCCCAGTTCCAGCGCCACCGCGGTGAATCCGCCAAGGTGGTCTTGCGCCTGCCGCAGGACGGCCGCCGCCGCCTGCAGGGATCGATCCTGCGGATCGAGGCCGGCAGCATCGTGTTCCAGGTGGACAACGCGGAAATGACCGTGGCGTTCGAGAACATCGACAAGGCCCGCATCATCCCCGACTGGGTGGCGCTGGGCTTCGCCGCGCAGCCCAGGAAGTCCGGCGGCACCGGCAAGACCGGTGAGACCGGGGCGAAACCTGCAGGTAAAACGCCGGACAGGCCGGCAGCGAAGAAAAAACCGGCCAGGAAAGCGGCCCCCAGGAAACCGGCCCCCAAGCAATCGGGCCAGGCAAAACCCAACCAACCGGCGGCCAAGCGGTCGCGCGCGGAGTGAACGATGAGTAAGGATTTATTGCTGGTAGTGGATGCGGTGGCCAACGAAAAGGGCGTGCCGCGCGAGGTGATCTTTGAAGCGATCGAGGCCGCACTGGCGTCGGCTGCCAAGAAGCGCTACCCCGAACAGGAAGTGCTGACCCGGGTGTTCATTGACCACAAGACCGGTGAATACGAAACTTTCCGCCGCTGGGAAGTGGTGGCCGACGACGTGGTCATGGAGTCGCCTGATTTCCAGGTGCGCCTGATGGACGCGCTTGACGAGAGCGAAGGCGCCGACGTGGGCGACTTCATCGAAGAGCAGATTGAAAACCCGGATTTCGGCCGCATCGCGGCGCAGGCAGCCAAACAGGTCATCGTGCAGCGGGTGCGCGAGGCCGAACGCGCCCAGGTGGTGGATGCCTGGAAGGACCGCATTGGCGAGCTGGTCACCGGCATCGTCAAGCGCGCCGAGCGTGGCAACATCTATGTGGACCTGGGCGGCAACGCCGAAGCCTTCATTCCCAAGGACAAGGGCATTCCGCGCGATACCCTGCGCGCCGGTGACCGCGTCCGCGGCTACCTGTTCGACGTGCGCACCGAGCCGCGTGGGCCGCAGCTGTTCATCAGCCGCGCCGCGCCGGAATTCATGATCGAACTGTTCAAGCTCGAGGTCCCTGAAGTGGGCCAGGGCCTGGTGGAGATCAAGGCCTGCGCGCGCGATCCTGGCGATCGCGCCAAGATCGCGGTGCTGGCTTACGACACCCGCACTGATCCAATCGGCGCCTGCATCGGCATGCGCGGCTCGCGCGTGCAGGCCGTTTCCAACGAGCTCAACGGCGAGCGCGTGGACATCGTGCTTTGGAACGACAGCGCCGCCAACTTCGTCATCAACGCCATGGCCCCTGCGGAAGTGCAGTCCATCATCGTCGATGAGGAAAAGCACTCCATGGACCTGGCCGTGGCCGAGGATCGCCTGGCCCAGGCCATCGGCAAAGGTGGCCAGAACGTACGCCTTGCCAGCCGCCTGACCGGTTGGCAGCTGAACGTGATGACCCAGGACCAGGTGGCCGCCAAGTCGGAATCCGAGCAGGCCATCGCCCGCGAACTGTTCGTGACCAAACTCGAAGTCGACGAGGAAATCGCTGCCATCCTGGTGGCCGAAGGCTTCAACTCGGTCGAGGAAATCGCCTATGTGCCGGTAGGCGAACTGCTGGCGGTGGAAGGCTTCGACGAGGACATCGTTGAGGAGCTGCGGGCCCGCGCCCGCGACGCCCTGCTCAATGAAGCCCTGGCCGAGGAAGAGGGCGTGGGTGACAACCAGCCTGCCGCCGACCTGCTGGCGCTGGAGGGCATGGACGAGGAAACCGCCTATGCGCTGGCCGCCCATGGCGTGCAGACCAGCGAGGACCTGTCCGACCTGGGTGCCGATGAAATTGTCGACTTCGGCATTGAGGGAATTGACCAGGAACGTGCCGTGGCGCTGATCCTGGCTGCCCGAGCCGAGGAAATCGCCCGTCTGGAACGCGGCGAATGAGCCACCGATGAACGCCGCCCTGCAGAATACAGGGCTAGAATCCGCGTTCCCTTCGCGCTAGGCGGGGGGCGCATACGAAGGTCACAGGATCCGAATGACGCAGCAAACCACCATCCGCAAGCTCGCCGAACTGGTCAATACGCCGGTCGAGAAACTGCTGGAGCAGCTGGCCGAGGCCGGCATGAGCTTCAGCGATCCAGACCAGGCCGTGACCAGCACCGAGAAGATGAAGCTGCTGGGCTTTCTGCGGCGCACCCATGGCAAGTCGGAGACCCCGGTCGAGGACCTGGCTGCGCCCAAGAAGATCACCCTGAGCCGGCGCAAGGTGCAGGAAGTCACCGTGGCCGCGGGCCGTACCAAGACCACGGTCAACGTCGAGGTCCGGCAGAAGCGTACCTACCTCAAGCAGGACCCGGGGCAACCGCCGCCTACCGATGAGCGCGCCGATGCGCTGCGCAAGCTGCAGGAATCCAATCAGCGCAACCTGGATGAGCAGCAGCGGCTTGCCGAGACTGACCGCCGCCGAACCGACGAGCGCGAGCGCCTGCAGCGTGAGGAGGATCAGGTACGGCTGCAGGCAGATGCCGCCCGCCTGCAGGCCGAAGTCGAAGCCGCTGCGGTTGCAGCCGGTGTCGCCCCTGCCGATGAAGAAGGCACGCCGCGCACCGGTGCCGCCAAGGCCGGTGGCCATCATGTGCCCAAGCCCGCGCTGCGCAAGGATCCGCCGCGTGCCGATGACCGGGGCAACACGGCCAGCAAGCACAAGACCCGCGGCTCGCACGCGATGGTGGCCGGTGTCGAGGACGATGAAAGCACCCAGCGGTTCGCCGGGCAGCTGCATCTTTCGGCCGCCGATCGTGCGCGCCGCACCACTTCTCGCGCCAAGCCCAAACCACGCCGCCCGCTGGAGCAGGGCCGCCGCGGTACCGGTGACCACGCGTTCGAAAGGCCCACCGCACCGGTGGTTCGTGATGTTGCCATCGGCGAGAGCATCACCGTGGCCGATCTTGCGCAGAAACTGGCGCTGAAAGGCGGCGACGTGGTCAAGGCGCTGTTCAAGATGGGGGTGATGGCCACCATCACCCAGACCATTGACCACGACACCGCCGCGCTGGTGACCGAAGAACTGGGGCACAACGTGGTCCGCGCCGACAACGGCGACGTCGAAGACGACCTGGTCGCCCACAGCGAGGTCGACCAGCGCGAGCAGTCGGTGCGTCCGCCGGTGGTGACCATCATGGGCCACGTCGACCATGGCAAGACTTCGCTGCTGGACTACATCCGCCGCACCAAGGTCGCCAACGGCGAGGCCGGCGGCATTACACAGCATATCGGTGCCTACCATGTGGAAACCGACAAGGGCGTGATCAGCTTCCTGGACACCCCCGGGCACGCTGCCTTTACCCAGATGCGCGCGCGCGGCGCCAAGCTCACCGACATCGTGGTGCTGGTGGTAGCCGCCGATGATGGAGTGATGCCACAGACCATCGAGGCGGTCAAGCTTGCCAAGGCGGCCAGTGTTCCGTTGATCATCGCGGTCAACAAGATGGACAAGGACGATGCAGATCCGGGCCGGGTCAAGAACGAGTTCCTGACCCATGAAGTAGTGGCCGAGGAGTTCGGCGGCGATACCCAGTTCGTCGAGGTTTCCGCCAAGACTGGCGCTGGTGTCGACAGCCTGCTGGACTCGATCCTGCTGCAGGCCGAAGTGCTTGAGCTGAAGGCTTCCTTCAGCGGCCGCGCCAGCGGCGTGGTGATCGAGTCCGCGCTGGACAAGGGCCGCGGCCCGGTGGCCACCGTGCTGGTCCAGCAGGGAACCCTGAAGAAGGGCGATTACCTGGTCTGCGGCACCCAGTACGGGCGCGTGCGTGCGCTATTCGACGAGACCGGCGGGCAGCCTTCCGAAGCAGGCCCGTCGATCCCGGTGCAGGTGCTTGGCCTGTCCGGGGTGCCGGACGCGGGCGATGATTTCGTGGTGGTAGCCGATGAGCGGCTGGCCAAGGACGTGGCCCAGCAGCGCGACATCAAACGCCGTGAGTCGCGCCTGGTGCAGTCGGCCGGCAGCCGCATGGAAGACATCATGTCCCAGCTGGGCAAGGGCGACGGCCAGCTGGTCCTGAATCTGGTGATCAAGGCCGACGTACAGGGTTCGGTGGAGGCGCTGAAGCAGTCGCTGGTGGCGCTGTCCAACGACATGATCCGGATTAACATCATCCACTCCGGCGTGGGCGGCATTACCGAGTCCGATGCGAATTCCGCATTGACCTCCAAGGCCACCATGATCGGCTTCAACGTGCGTGCCGATGCGGCCGCACGCCGGATCGTGGAATCCAACGGCGTCGATCTGCGCTACTTCTCGATCATCTATGACGTGATCGACCAGGTGAAGCAGGTGGCTTCCGGCCTGCTGGGCGTGGAGATCCGCGAGGAGATCATCGGCATCGCCGAAGTGCGCGACGTGTTCCGCAGCTCCAAGTTTGGCGCGGTTGCCGGCTGCATGGTGGTGGAAGGCACGGTCAAGCGCAGCAAGCCGATCCGGGTGCTGCGCGACAGCACCGTGGTCTTCGAAGGCGAGCTGGAATCGCTGCGCCGGTTCAAGGAAAACGTGGACGAAGTGCGCAACGGCACCGAGTGCGGCATCGGCGTGAAGCAGTACAACGACGTGCAGCCGGGCGACCAGATCGAGTGCTTCGAACGCATCGAAGTGCAGCGCACGCTGTGAGGCCGGGAGTGGGGAATCGGGATTCGGGAATGGTGCAATCCAGCGCCTCGCTTTTCCCATTCTTTATTCCCGATTCCCGATTCCCGCTGCCATGAAGACCTTTCACCGCAGCGATCGCGTCTCCGCCCAACTCCGTCGCGAGCTGGGCACGCTGGTGCATGAAGCGGTGCGTGAACATGGCCTGCCGTCGGTCAGCGTGTCGGACGTGGAGGTGACCCGCGACCTGGCCCACGCCAAGGTGTTCGTCACCGCGTTGCTGCCGGCGCAATCCGCCGAAGCGATGCAGGACCTCAAGGAACTGGCGCCGCAGATCCGCTATCGCCTGGGCAAGGCCATGAAGCTGCGGCACGTGCCAGAACTGCATTTCCACTACGACGATTCGGTGGATCGGGGCGAGCACATGGAAAACCTGCTGCGCGACCTGCCGCCACCGCCGGCCGACGAAGACCAGTGAATGCTGCGCTTCCTGTAGGAGCTGCGTAAGCTGCGACCCTGTACCGTGGCGCTCCGCCGACGCTGCGGGCCCCCGGCTTCTCAGGTCGCAGCTTACGCAGCTCCTACAAGGGAAAAAGTCCGCACCCGATGTCGTTGCCCAAGGTCAAATTCCGCCGCCTCGATGGCATCCTGCTGCTGGACAAGCCGCAGGGGCTGAGCTCCAACCAGGCGCTACAGCGGGCGCGGTTCCTGTTCCGTGCCGAAAAGGGCGGGCACACCGGCAGCCTGGATCCGCTGGCAACGGGGCTGCTGCCGCTGTGTTTTGGCGAGGCCACCAAGATTGCCGGCAGCCTGCTCGGCGCCCGCAAGGCCTACGACACGGTGGCCCGGCTGGGCGTGACCACCGACACCGACGACGCCGATGGCCAGGTGCTGCGTGAGCGCCCGGTGCAGCGCTACAGCCTGTCCCACATCGATTCCGCGCTGTCCGTCCTGACCGGCCGTATCCAGCAGCGCCCGCCCATCTATTCGGCGCTCAAGCGCGGCGGTGAGCCCCTGTACGCCAAGGCCCGGCGTGGGGAAGCGGTGGAGGTGGAGCCGCGCGCAGCGGAGGTCCACCGTTTCGAGCTGCAGTCCGCGGCCGACCTGCTGGATGGCGATGCGCCGCTGCTGCGGCTGCAGGTGGAGTGCGGCTCAGGCACCTACGTACGCAGCCTGGTCCGCGACCTGGGTGAGGCGCTGGGCTGTGGGGCCCACGTGGTGGAACTGCGGCGGCTGTGGGTTGACCCTTTCCGCGAACCACGCATGTGGACCCTGGAGGCCCTGCAGGCGCTGGCCCAGCGCGACCAGCGCAGCCTGGACGCCTGCCTGCTGCCGCTGGACGCCGGCCTGGTGGGATTCCGCCGGCTGGACCTGACCGACGAGGCGGCGCGACGCTTTGGGCAGGGCCAGCGCCTGGCCGGCATTCCCGGCGGCCCAGGCCCGTATGCGGTGTACGGCGCACGCGGCAGGGTGCTTGGGCTGGCCCAGCTGGATGCAGGCCAGGTGCTGGCCCCACAGCGCCTGTTCAACTGGCCCGAAGTTGGCCCCACCGAGCCACAGGCGAAGTAAAACCTTGTTTAGCAAGGATTTCGCTAATACAATATCGCGGCCTTTTCGGCATCCCTCGATCATCACGATCACCTTCGCAACATCCAACGTAATCGGCGGGCCCGGCGGTGCGCACGGGGTACTTTCCCAAGTACACGCAGCGTTTCTGCAGGCCACGCATCTCAAGAGAAAAGCACCATGCCCATCGACACCCAGAAAGTCATTGAAGACAACAAGCGCGGCCCCGCCGACACCGGCTCCCCGGAAGTCCAGGTTGCACTGATCACCGCCCGCATCGAACAGCTCAGCGGCCACTTCAAGACCCACAAGAAGGACCATCACAGCCGCCGCGGCCTGCTGTCACTGGTGAACCGCCGCCGCAGCCTGCTCGACTACCTCAAGAAGAAAGATGGCGAGCGCTACAAGGTACTGATCGAGAAACTCGGCCTGCGCCGGTAAACCAGACCCAACGCGGCGCAGCGATGCGCCGCGTTTTTTATTTCCTGCGGCCCGCCGCTGCAGGGAACGCTTCGCGGCCGGAAAACCCGGCCACCCGCATGCGGCATGGGCTGCATACGGTTCAACCAAGCAAGCATCTCCAAGGATCATCCAACGTGGCAAAAATCACCAAGACCTTCCAGTACGGCAAGCACCAGGTCACCCTGGAAACCGGCGAGATCGCCCGCCAGGCCGGCGGCGCAGTCATCGTCTCCTGCGAGGGCACCGTGCTGCTGGTCAGCGCCGTGGCCAACAAGACAGCGCGCGAAGGGCAGGACTTCTTCCCGCTCACCGTCGACTACCAGGAAAAGTTCTACGCCGGTGGCCGCATCCCGGGCGGCTTCTTCAAGCGCGAAGGCCGCCAGAGCGAGAAGGAAACGCTGATTTCACGCTTGATCGATCGCCCGATCCGTCCGCTGTTCCCGGATGGCTTCCGCAATGAAGTGCAGATCATCGCCACGGTGATGTCGATGAACCCGGAAGTCGACGGCGACATCCTGGCGCTGCTTGGCGCGTCTGCCGCGCTGTCGCTGTCCGGAGCGCCGTTCGACGGCCCGATCGGTGCGGCCAAGGTGGGTTACAAGGGCGGCCAGTATCTGCTCAATCCGACCGTGACCGAGCTGAAGGATTCGGAGCTTGAACTGGTAGTGGCCGGCACCACGCAGGCCGTGCTGATGGTGGAGTCCGAGGCACGCGAGCTGTCCGAGGACGTGATGCTGGGCGCAGTGATGTTCGGCCACCAGCAGCTGCAGGTGGCGATTGCCGCCATCAACGAGCTGGTTGCCCAGGCCGGGAAGCCGAAGTGGACCTGGTCTGCGCCGGCCGCCAACGAAAGCATGATCGCAGCCATTCGCCACGCCATCGGCGACAAGCTGGCGCACGCCTTCCAGGTGCGCGACAAGCTGGAGCGCAAGGACACCATTTCCGGCGTCAAGAAAGAAACCATCAGTGCGCTGGCGGCCGACGCCGAAACCAACGCATGGACCAACGGTGACCTGGCCAAGGAATTCAGCGAGCAGGAATACCAGACCATGCGCGACTCGGTCCTCAAGACCAAAGTGCGCATCGATGGCCGCGCGCTGGACACCGTGCGTCCAATCGCTTCGCGCGTCGGCATCCTCCCACGCGTGCACGGCTCATCGCTGTTCACCCGCGGCGAGACCCAGGCCATTGTCGCCGTGACCCTGGGCACCGCCCGCGACGGCCAGGTAATCGATGCGGTTGCCGGCGAGTACAAGGAGCACTTCCTGTTCCACTACAACTTCCCCCCCTACTCGGTGGGTGAAGCCGGCCGTATGATGGGCCCGAAGCGACGCGAGATCGGCCACGGTCGTCTGGCCAAACGCGGCGTGCTGGCGGTGATGCCCACCATGGAAGCCTTCCCGTACACCATCCGCGTGGTCTCGGAAATCACCGAATCCAACGGCTCCTCGTCGATGGCTTCGGTCTGCGGCAGCTCGCTGGCGCTGATGGATGCCGGTGTGCCGATTTCGGCGCCCGTCGCCGGCATCGCCATGGGGCTGGTCAAGGAGGGCGACGATTTCGTGGTCCTTTCCGACATCCTGGGTGATGAAGATCACCTGGGCGACATGGACTTCAAGGTCGCCGGCACCGCCAAGGGCATTTCGGCGCTGCAGATGGACATCAAGATCCAGGGCATCACCGAGGAAATCATGAAGGTCGCGCTGGCCCAGGCCAAGCAGGGCCGCCTGCACATCCTCAAGGAAATGGAGGCCGCATTGACCGCGCCGCGCGAAGAGCTGAGCGAGTTCGCGCCGCGCCTGATCACCATCAAGATCCACCCCGACAAGATCCGTGAAGTGATCGGCAAGGGCGGTTCGGTGATCCAGGCCATCACCAAGGAAACCGGCACCCAGATCGACATCCAGGATGATGGCACCATCACCATTGCCTCGGTCAACGGCGCCGCTGGGCAGGCCGCCAAGGCCCGCATCGAGCAGATCACTTCAGACGTCGAGCCGGGCCGCATCTATGAGGGCAAGGTGGCCAAGCTGATGGACTTCGGTGCGTTCGTCACCATCGCCCCGGGCAAAGACGGCCTGGTCCACGTGTCGCAGATCTCCAACGACCGCGTCGAGAAGGTCAGCGACGTGTTGAAGGAAGGCGATATGGTCAAGGTCAAGGTGCTGGAAGTCGACAAGCAGGGCCGCATCCGCCTGTCGATGAAGGCCGTGGAAGAAGGCGAGGGCGTCGCGGTCGAGTAAGCCGCAGCGTTGCCAGCAGAAAAAAGCGGGCCATTGGCCCGCTTTTTTTGTGCCCGGTTGGCGGTTGCCTGGTTGTGTGGCTACTGCGAAGCCAACATTTCCGGCCCCTGCATGAGCACGATATCCACCGGGATGGCGCGGGCCTGCAGGCGATCAAGATCGGCCTGCAGCGCGGCACCGGTCTTTCCCAGTTCGTCCTGCAGCGCCTTTGCCCCCGCGTAGTCGCCGTCGCCCTGCAGGGTCAGGATCCCCGCGGAGAGTGAATTCACGGCCTGCTCCATGCGCTCGAAATCGACCCGATAGCGGCCGCTGGCCTCTTCGCGGCTGAAGGCGCCTTCGTTCTGCAGGTAGTTGAAGGCCAGCATGTTGGCCTGGCCGTGCGCGCTGCTGGCTCCGAAACGCACCGAGCGGAAGATCCCGGCCAGGAAGGTCACGTAGTTGTCGCGGCGCTTGGCGGCGTCCAGCTCACCCATCTCGCCCAGCTTGCCAATCATGTACAGCCCCAGGATGTCGGCCTTGCCTTCCTCGTAGCTGCTGGCCAGGTCGGTCAGGGCCTGGCGTACCGTGCCCTTGCCGTCCAGCGTGTTCTTGATGCCGAGTCCATGCGCTACTTCATGGAACATCACGTTCTCGAAGAACGCGTCGAAGGTGATGTGCTGGCGCTGGTCCTCGGCGATGAGCTCATCGGCAATCGGCACCAGGATCGTGTCGAACTTCGCACGCATGGTGTTTTCCAGCTGCAGCCGGCGCGAACCCTTGGCCAGCTGCACTTCCTCGTCATTGGGCAGGTTGATGGCGATGGTTTTTGCGCCGGAGTTGGCGTCACCGCCGTAGTACAGGGCGAAATACGCGTTGAGGTCTGCGTCGGTGCCCGGCATCTCTGCCTTGTAGGCGTCCGCGACCGGCAGGCCACGCTGCAGCGCAGGCAGGTGCTTTGCGAAGCGGGCCAGTCGCTTGCTCCATTCGATGTCCTTCACCAGGACGAAGGTCTCGAATGCGGCCTTGGTGCCATACAGCGCGTCCTGGTAGCTTTCGATCGGGCCGATCACCACGTC
>JAJAZJ010000007.1 GCA_026785795.1 Pseudoxanthomonas sp. | reverse complement strand
GCGACGGCCTGCCCGGACCGCGCAGCGAGGCATGGAAGTACACCTCGCTGCGTGCGCTGGAGCGTCGCAGCTTCGCTGCCGTTGACAAGGCTCCGGAACCAGCACGCGAACTTCTCGTGGACATACCTGCGCCCAGAGTTGTTTTCGTCAATGGGCATTATTCGCCGTCCTTATCCAGCACCGAACCGTTGCCGAACGGCGTCAGCCTGCAGCTGCTTTCCGAAGTGCTGGCAGCAGGCAGTGATTCGGCCCGATTCCTTGCCCGCCGCTTCGAACGCCATGACGAAACATTCGCCCGGCTCAACGCGGCACTCAGCAATGAAGGCGTGGTTCTGCGTGCGGAGGCCGGCGCAGGCAGCGAAACACCGCTGCATCTGGTCTTCATCGGCGCGGAAGACGCCACCGATCGCGCCTGGCATCTTCGCAACTTGATCGAACTTCGCGAAGGCGCGCGCCTGTGCGTGGTCGAGCATCACCTTGCCGCCGGGCCGCATGCGCATCTGGCCAACGCGCTGACCCAGGTCCATCTGGCGCATGGTGCGGTGCTGGAGCATGCCCGCCTGCAGCAGGAAAGCGAACGCGCCACCAGTTTCCTGCGTACCGATGCGGTGCTGGGACGCGATGCGGTGTACCGACGGGTAGACCTGGAGCTCGGCGCGGCCCTGTCGCGTCATGAACTGAACGTGCGCCTCGAAGGCGACCACGCCCGACTGATCGCCAGCGGCGTGCTGATGGCAAGCGGCAGGCGCCACGTGGATACGCGGCTGGGCATTGAGCACATTGCCCGCGATACCTCTTGCGAGCTCACCTGGCGTGGGCTGGGCACGGGGCGCGGACGCGCGGTGTTCCATGGCGGCATCCTCATCCGTCCGGGCGCCGATGGCAGCGATGCCATGTTGTCCAACAAGAACCTGCTGCTGTCCGAAGGCGCCGAAATCGACACCCAGCCGGTGCTGGAGATCCATGCCGATGAAGTCAAGGCTGCCCACGGGGCGACGGTGGGCAGGCTGGATGCCAACGCCCTGTTCTACCTGCGCTCGCGCGGACTTCCTGAACACCTGGCCCAGCAGCTGCTGACCGGCGCTTTCTGCCGCGAGCCGCTGGACAGCGTGGGCAATAGCCAGCTGGCCGCGATGCTCACCACCCAGCTGGACGGCGCGCTGGCCAACGCAGGGATTGCCTGAGCATGCATAGCGCAGAAGCCAAGCTACCGGTGTGTCCAGGGCCGGACTGGGCGGCCGTCCGGGCCGACTTCCCGATACTCACGCGGGAAATCCAGGGCAAGCCGCTGATCTACCTGGACAGCGCCAACACCAGCCAGAAGCCTGCCTGCGTCATCGAAGCCGTGGACGATTTCTACCGGCGGCACAACGCCAATGTCAGCCGCACCGTGCATACCCTCGGCACCGAGGCCACCGATGCCTACGAAGGCGCGCGCAGCAAGCTGGCCCGCTTCCTCAACGTGCGCGCCGACGAACTGGTGCTGTGCAGCGGCACCACGTTCGCCATCAACCTGGTGGCTTACTCTTGGGCGCTGCCGCGCCTGAAAGCCGGCGACACCATCCTGGTCTCGCGCATGGAGCACCACGCCAATATCGTGCCGTGGCAGCTGGTGGCCGAGCACACTGGCGCCCGTATCAAGGTCGCCGAGCTTGCGCCTGACGGCAGCCTCGACCTGGCCGGCCTGTATGCAGCAATGACTGCCGACGTGAAGTTGCTCGCCCTTGCCCACGTGTCCAACGTGCTGGGCACGGTGAACCCGGTGCGCGAGATTTGCCAGGAAGCGCGCAAGCGCGGCATTGTCAGCGTGGTGGATGGCTCCCAGGCCGCGCCGCACCGGTCGTTGGACATTACTGCGATCGGCTGCGACTTCTACGCGGTCACCGGCCACAAGATGTGTGGGCCCACCGGCACGGGAGCGCTGTGGGCGCGGCGCGAACACCTGCAGGCGATGCCGCCCTTCGTGGGAGGCGGCGACATGATCAAGGAAGTCAGCTTCGAAGGCACCGTGTTCAACGAGGGGCCGCACAAGTTCGAGGCTGGCACGCCCAATATCGCGGGATTCGTGGGCCTTGGCGCCGCCGTCGACTACCTGCAGTCCATCGGCATGGCGCAGGTGGAAGCGCGCGAGGGCGAGCTGCTGGCGCACGCCACCGAGGAGCTAGAGAAAATAGAGGGACTGCGTATCTTCGGCCAGGCGCCCGGCAAGGCGGCGGTCATCTCGTTCCTGATCCAGGGTGCGCACGCGCACGACCTGGCCACCCTGCTTGACCTGGAGGGCGTGGCAATCCGCTCCGGACAGCACTGCGCGCACCCGCTGCTGCAGTCCTTGGGCGTAGCGGCCACCTGCCGCGCTTCGCTGGCGTTCTACAACACCCATGAGGAAGTAGAGGGTTTCATCGCGGCGTTAAACAAGGCGCGCCGGCTGCTTGCCTGAGCAGAACCTCGCGTTCGCCAGACCGAACGCGCGGCTGTCGCGACCATCGGGTTTTCCGTAACATGAAGTCCATGGATCCGCTTGACTTTCGCGACGCCACACTCGAAGACATCAACCCACTGGTTGCACTGGTGACTTCCGCCTACCGCGGCGAGGTCAGCAGGCAGGGCTGGACCACCGAGGCCGACCTGCTGGACGGCCAGCGCATCGATCCAGAGGTCCTTGGGCAGGACATCGCGCGCCCGCACAGCCGCATCCTGATAGCCGAACGGAATGGTTCGATGGTGGCTTGCGCACATGTGTCGCAGGAGAACGGCGCCGGCTATTTCGGCATGTTCTCGGTCAGGCCGGAACTGCAGGGCAGCGGTGTAGGCAAGCGCCTGCTGGCCGAGGCGGAGCGCGTGGCGAGTGAAGAATGGCAGCTGCCGCGGATGTGCATGACCGTGATCGACCTGCGCAGCGAACTGATCGCCTTCTACGAGCGCCGCGGTTACCGCCGTACCGGCATCACCAGGCCGTTTCCCTACGGGGACGAGCGCTATGGAATCCCCAGGCGTGACGACCTGCGCTTCGAGGTGCTTGAGAAATCATTTCACACGCCGCCCTTCCTGAAACAGACCCCGACATGAGTGAGCACTGGACCTTCGTCTGCGCCAGCAGTGAACTGCTGCCTGGCGAAATGAAGACGGCCTGGGACGAGGTCAGCAGCGTGCCCATCGTGGTCTTCAACCACGACGGCACCTATTACGCGCTGGAGGACAAGTGCAGCCACGAGGACTTCGAGCTGTCCGCAGGCGGGTTTGACCCGGCCAGCGCGAGCATCGAGTGCGTCCTGCATGGCGCCCGCTTCGACATCCGCGACGGCAGTCCGCTGTGTGCGCCGGCCTACACGGGGGTACCCAAGTTCCCGGTCAAGCTGAAGCACGAGGCCATCTGGACCCGGGATGACCGCGACTAGGGGCGAATTCTCCGCGTTGCCTCTTGTAATTACGAATCATTCTCATTAGCATTGTTGATAGACGGCTGCGGCTGCCGTTCGCCAATCTAATCCGGGAACCCGTAATGTCCAGTGTCCTGCCCTCCGCCGTCAGCCCACTGACCCTGGCAATTGTCCTGGCGCTCTCCGCCGCGCCGGCTTGGGCCGCAGCCGAAGCTTCTGTCGGCGAGAAAGAAGCCATTGAATTCGACACCCTCCTGGTCACTGGCGTTCGGCCCGAAGGCTACGACGCCCGGCGCAGCAGCACTGCCACGCGCACCGATACCCCCCTGCTGGATGTACCGCAGTCGATTACGGTGGTCTCGCAGCAGCAGATTCGCGACCAGGCCATCCAGAACATGGCCGATGCGGTCCGCTACGTGCCTGGCATTGGCATCACCCAGGGCGAAGGCAATCGCGACGGCCTGGTGTTCCGCGGCAATAGCTCCACCGCCGATCTTTTCGTCGATGGCATGCGCGACGACGTGCAGTATTTCCGCGACACGTACAACATCGAGCGCATCGAGGCATTCAAGGGCCCGAATGCGATGATTTTTGGCCGCGGCAGCCCCGGCGGCCTGCTCAACCGGGTCAGCAAAGTCGCCGAATGGGGCAGCACGCGCGCGATTGGCCTGCAGTTGGGCTCATGGGACAAGCGGCGGCTGATTGCCGACATCGGCCAACCGCTTAATGAGGCTGCGGCCTTCCGCGTCACCGGCGCCTACGAAGATTCGGAGAGCTTCCGCGACGGCTTCGAACTCCATCGGAAGGGCATCAACCCGACCCTGGCGATCCGTACAGGCGAGAGTTCGCGCATCACCGTGGGCTACGAGTATTTTCGCGATGAGCGTACCGCTGATCGCGGCATCCCCAGCATTCCGAATGCAGTAGGGGGTACCCGCTATCCGGTCGATACCGACCGCTCCACATTCTTCGGCGACCCAGAAGGCAGCTACACCTGGGCCGAGGTGAACTCATTCAGTGCGCTGATAGAGCAGGACTTCGGCGAGGGCGTGGTGCTGCGCAACCGCACGCGCTATGCCGACTACGACAAGTTCTACCAGAATGTCTACCCGGGTAGCGTCATCCCGGCGCCAGGTGGGGACCAGGTTGCGCTGAGCGCATATGACAACGCGACCGTTCGCGAAAATCTGTTCAACCAGACCGATCTGATCTTTTCAGTCAACACCGGGGCAGTGGAACACAAGTTCATGACCGGCGTGGAGTTGGGTCGGCAGAACAACAGCAGCCGGCGGCAGTCCGGGCTTTTCGCGACAGCAACCGCCTCACCCTGCCTGGCCGGCAGCAGCGCCAGCAGCTGCCTTGTGCCGCTGGGCAGCCCGAACGTTTCGGTGCCGGTAACCTATCAAAACAACAGCAGCAACGGCAGCGGCGACGCGCGCAACAGCGGGCTAACCAAGGTCGCGGCCCTGTACCTGCAGGACCAGATTGAATTCTCACCGCACTGGCAGGCGATCGTGGGTGTGCGCTACGACCAGTTCGATGTCGATTTCACCGATCTGCGCAATGGCGTAGACGCAGCAAAACGCGAGCTGTCTTCATCCGACAAGCTGTGGTCGCCGCGCGCCGGGGTGGTGTACAAGCCGGCCGATAACCTGGCGCTGTACGCCAGCTATGGCGTCACCTATCTGCCGCGTTCTGGTGAGCAGCTGTCCTCGCTTGCGTTCAACACCCGGGCGATCAAGCCGGAGGAGTTCAAAAACCGGGAAATCGGCGTGAAGTGGGAACTGGGGACTGACCTGGCCGCCAGTGCCGCGGTCTACCGGCTGGATCGCAGCAATGCCGCTGTCGTCGACCCGATCGACCCCAGCCGTCTGGTCCTGCTGGATGGCGACAGCCAGCGCGTAGAAGGCGTTGAACTGTCGCTTGCGGGCAAAGTCAGCGAGGCTTGGCAGGTGATCGGAAGCTATGCCTACCAGGACGGCAGGACGACGCAAACCGTGGGCAGCACGCCGGCCGGCCGCGTGCTGTCGCAGACGCCAAGGCACTCCGTGGGGCTGTGGAACCGCTACGATTTCTCGCCGCGCTGGGGACTGGGGCTGGGGGCGATCTACCGTGATAGATCCTTCGCCAGCATCAGCAATGCAGTTACCTTGAAAAGCTATACGCGCTGGGATGGCGCGCTGTACTACCGTTACAGTGAACGCATCCAGGCGCAGCTCAACGTCGAGAATCTGCTGGATAAGCACTACTTCCCGTCGGCGCACAATGACAACAACATCACGCCAGGTGCGCCGCGCAGTGCGTACCTGAGCCTGAACCTGAACTTCTGATCGCGATAAAACAGTGACTTCGCACCGCGAATGCTGCCCCTTGGCCAGTCTTGCCGGTGGACGCGGGCGTACGCGCACAGGCTGGAACAGATGATCGTCAGCCTGCTGGCCGCATCGACCATGGCAATGGCCGTGGCGATAGTGACGCACCTGATTCAGTCGACAATGCTCGCAACTGTGCGCAAGCGGATCAGCAGCGCTTCGCCGCCACCTTCCAGCGCGTAGCGTTGGCGGCCCTCGCCAGCGACCAGTACCGCCGTGTCGCCGGCCCACAGCGCAGGCAGGTTCGACTTTCGATCAAACTCCGCCTGTCCGGCGATCAGGTGCACGGCCCAGGTGGTGCCCGGTTCGGTGAAGAAAAGCATGGGCCCCACCAGCGGGCGATGCAGCAGTTGCGCCTGTACGCGCTCCGGCCGCCACATCAGGTTGAAGTCATGCGTCGGCCCGTCCAGCAGCTCGCCGCGCAGCGCGCGTTCGCCGCCGAACCGGATCCGGTCATGTGGCGGCAGCAGGGTTTCGCACTGTCCATCATCAAAGCAAAGGCGCAGGCCGTTGCCGCGCAACAGCACAAGTTCACGCTCGATCCCCGGATAGCTCGAGAACGGCGCGTCCTGCTCGATCTCCGCGATGGACAGGCGCCAGTCCCAGTCTTCCGTATCGGGAAAGCGCAGGATCTGGCGGGTCCAGCCGGCCTGGTTGAGCCAGCGCTCACGGCGGTATTCGTTGGCGGGTATCACCCATGGACACGGGGACATGGCTTTCCTGCGGCGCTGCCTGGCTGGAAATTCTACCCGGCCGCAAGAAACATCGCCCGGCCGCACATCCTGTGCAGTCCGGGCGATGGTGACTTCCCTGTTCGGCGTCCGGCCATTGGTTCCTGGCTTCCTGCCCTGTCATTGGCCGGTGGTTGCCCGGCGCAAGGCTACGTCCCTTTCAGCATCCAGGCGTTTCTCGCCTGGCTTCCTGCCTCCCAGCACTCCCGGGGCATGCATCCTGCACGCTGCGGGTGCGCGAGGTGCTGGTTCAGCGAGTCACTACCGGCTTGGCTTTGGTCGCTGCGGCCTTGGTCGCGGTGGCACTGGCTTGCGTTGCTGGCTTCTGCACCGGCGCAGAACGGCCCACTTCGATGCGGTCGCGGTTCTTCTCCACGGTCTTCAGGCCAATGCCTTTGACCATGGCAAGTTCCTCGGCGCTCTTGAACAGGCCATTGGCGGTACGGTATTCCACGATGGCCTGGGCCTTGGCCGGGCCTACGTTGATCAACACGGTGTCCAGCGCGGCCGCGTCGGCGGTATTGATGTTTACCTTGTCGGCGGCATGGGCGGCAGACGCCAGCAGCAGCGTCAGGGCGAGGGATTTGAGAATGATGGCGATCGATTTCATGGCAACTCTCCTTGTGGCGATGGGTTTTGGTTTGCCGGGGTCCGGAACCTGTCCGTCCGCCGGTGTGGACAGTCTTCGCCAGGGCACGCATCCAAACTATCGTGCAAGCCCCGGTCGCGCTGCCGGTGCACACCCCGATGCCGTGTAGGGAATTTCCTACCGTTGTCCTTGGTCTGCCGGGGCGCGTGACGTGCCGGCAACGGGCCCGGGGGTAGAATGGGACCATCGAGGATTGACGAGGCGAGGATGGACAACAACCGGGTAGACCAGTTCGTGGGCCAGCTGTGGGATGACGAGATCGTTCCGCAACTGGTGGAATACATACGCATCCCCAACAAGTCGCCCATGTTCGACAAGGACTGGGTGGCCAATGGCTACATGGAGCAGGCGGTCACGCTGATGGCCTCGTGGGCGCAACGGCAGCCCATTCCCGGGATGCAGCTGGAGGTGGTGCGGCTGGAAGGACGCACCCCGCTGATCATTATCGAGATCCCCGCCAGCGGCCCGGAAACCGGCGCCGACACCGTGCTGCTCTATGGCCACCTGGACAAGCAGCCGGAGATGACCGGCTGGGACAGCGAACTGGGCCCGTGGGAACCGGTGATCCGCGACGGCAAGCTGTACGGACGTGGCGGCGCGGACGATGGCTACGCAATCTATGGCTCACTGGCGGCTATCCAGGCCCTGCAGCAGCAGGGTGTCGCGCACGCGCGCTGCGTGGTGCTGATCGAGGCCTGCGAGGAATCCGGCAGCTATGACCTGCCCGCCTACGTGGACCATCTGGCCGAACGCATCGGCAAGCCATCGCTGGTGGTGTGCCTTGACTCGGGCTGCGGCAACTATGAGCAGCTGTGGTGCACCACCTCGCTGCGCGGCATGGCCGGCGGCAATTTCACCGTGAAGGTGCTGTCCGAAGGCGTGCACTCCGGCGATGCCTCGGGCATCGTGCCTTCCAGCTTCCGCATCATCCGCCAGCTGCTCTCACGGCTTGAGGATGAAGCCACCGGCAGGATCAAGTCCGAGGCGCTGTTCGTCGAAATCCCGGTAGAGCGCCGCGAGCAGGCCACCAAGGTCGCAAGCGTGCTGGGGAACGAGGTGTACGCCAAGTTCCCATTCCTGCCCGCAATGCAGCCGATGGGCGACGACCTGGTCGAACTGGTGCTCAACCGCACCTGGCGCCCGGCGCTGTCGGTGACCGGTGCCGACGGCCTGCCGCCGCTGGGATCAGCCGGCAACGTGCTCCGGCCACAAACTTCGCTGAAGCTGTCCCTGAGGCTTCCGCCAACCCTGGATGGCAAACGTGGTGGCGAGATACTCAAGGAACTGCTGCTGCACGACCCGCCCTATGGCGCACAGGTGGAGATGGACCTGGAGAAGGCTTCCAGCGGCTGGAACGCACCCAGCCAGTCGCCGTGGCTGACGGCCTCCATCGAGGACGCGTCGCTGGCGGCGTTCGGCAAGCCTGCCATGTACATGGGCGAAGGTGGCACCATCCCGTTCATGGGCATGCTGGGCGAGAAATTCCCGGGCGCCCAATTCATGATCACCGGCGTGCTGGGCCCGCATTCCAATGCACACGGCCCGAATGAGTTCCTGCACATCGGGATGGGCAAGAAAGTGACCGCCTGCGTGGCCAAGGTCATCGCCGACCACCATGCCGCCAGCGTGCGTGGCGACACCGTGGGCGTGGCTGCGGTCGCCGGCGGCCAACAGCACGGGGAACATGGCTGCTGCTGACCTGACAGCTGCGCGGAGGCCTGTTAGGCTTTGCGCGGTCAACCACCCAAGCGGAGCGTGCAATGGAAAGTCTGTTAGGCAGCACCAGTTGGCTCTACATCATCTTCATTGGCTTGATCGTCGGCGTGCTGGCACGCCTGTTGAAGCCGGGCAAGGACAGCATGGGCTTCTTCCTGACCATCCTGCTTGGCATCGGCGGCGCAGCGCTGGCCAGCTGGGCGGGCCAGTCACTGGGCTGGTACGAACCGGGCGAGGCAGCGGGTTTCTTCGGCGCACTGATCGGCGCCGTCGTGGTCCTGTTCGTGGCTGGCCTGTTCCGCGGCAAGAAGCGACACACACTTCCGCCGCGCTGACCTGGCACATGCGCTTCAAGCAAAACGCCCGCTGATGCGGGCGTTTTGCTTGCTGGCCGTGGCCGTCCTGGCCGGACTCAATCACTGCGCCCATAGATGTCCGAGTAACGCACGATATCGTCCTCGCCCAAATAGTCGCCTGACTGCACCTCCACCAGTTCCAGCATCTGGGTTCCGGGATTCTCCAGGCGGTGCTTGGCGCCGATGGGAATATAGGTGGACTGGTTTTCGAACAGCTCGAACACATCGTTGTTACGCGTGACCCTGGCTACCCCGCTGACCACGATCCAGTGTTCGGCGCGGTGCTGGTGCGACTGCAGCGACAGCTGCGCGCCAGGCTTGACCTTGATCCGCTTCACCTGGTGGCGTGGGCCAACGTCCACTGAATCGTAGCTGCCCCACGGACGATGCACCTCGCGGTGCAGCACCGCCTGGCTACGCTCGCTCTGCTTGAGTTGCGCCACCACCTGCTTGACGTCCTGCACCCGGTCCTTGCGCGCCACCAGGATTGCGTCGTCGGTTTCCACCACCACCATGTCGTCCACGCCCACCAGCGCCACCAGGCGCTGCGCATACGCATAGCTGTTGCGGGTATCCACCGCGATCACGTCGCCGTGGTGGGCATTGCCGTTGGCGTCGCGCTCGGCGACTTCCCACAGCGCAGACCAGCTGCCCACATCACTCCAGCCAATATCCACCGGCAGGACCATCGCATGCCCGGTACTTTCCATCACCGCATAGTCGATGGAGTCCGACGGGCTGGCGCTGAAGGCGGCCCGGTCCAGGCGGATGAAATCACCGTCGCGCTGCGCTGCGCCCAGCGCCGCGGTGACCGCCGCCAGGATGTCGGGCCGATATTCGCGCAGCTCCTGCAGGTAACGGCTGGCGCGGAACAGGAACATGCCGCTGTTCCAGTAGTAGCCACCTGCGGCCAGATAGGACCGGGCATCTTCGGCATCGGGCTTCTCCACGAAGCGCAGGACCGGGCGCAGGCCATTGCCAGTTTCGGCCTGGATGTAGCCAAACCCGGTTTCAGGCGCATCGGGGACGATGCCGAAAGTCACCAGCGCCCCGGATTCCGCGGCCGCACAGGCAGCAAGCACCGCGAGCCGGAAAGCCTCCTCGTCGCGGACCACGTGGTCGGACGGCAGTACCAGCAGCAGCGGATCCTGGCCATCGGCAGCGGCATGCAGCGCCGCCGCCGCAATCGCAGGCGCGGTGTTGCGCCCCACCGGCTCCAGCAGGATCGCCGGGGTCGGCGCGCCGATCTGCCGCAGCTGCTCGGCCACCAGGAAGCGGTGTTCTTCGTTGGCGACCACGATAGGCGCGGCAGTCGCCAGCGGCGCCACCCGCTTCCAGGTCGCCTGGAGCATGGTGTCGTCACCGGCCAGCGGCAGGAACTGCTTGGGATAAGCTTCACGCGACAGCGGCCAAAGTCGCGTGCCGGAACCACCGGATAACAGAATCGGCTGCAGATGTGCCATGGAGTCCTCGCAAGTTGCCTGCCGGCCAGTTTACCCTGTGGGCATGCACGCACTGATCTTCGCGGCCGGGTTGGGGGAGCGCATGCGTCCCCTGACCGACCACACGCCCAAACCCTTGCTGCCGGTCGGCGGCAAGCCGCTGATCGTCTGGCACCTGGAAAAGCTGGCGGCGCTGGGTGTCCGCAAGGTGGTCATCAACAGCAGCTGGCTGGCGGGGGAATTCCCGCGCGCGCTGGGCGAAGGCAGCCGCTGGGGGCTGACCTTGGCCTATTCGTACGAAGGGCCAACACCCCTGGAAACCGGCGGCGGCATGCTGCATGCCCTGGAGCTGCTGGGCACGGACGCCTTTATCGCGGTGAATGGCGATATCTGGACCGATTTCGATTTCACGCAACTTCCGGCACAACCTGCGGGCGACGCGCACCTGGTGATGGTGGACAACCCCGAACACAACTTGGAAGGTGACTTCCATCTGGACCCAAAAGGCGGCGTGCACTCACAGGGCGCCTCGAAGCTGACCTTCGCGGGAATTGGCGTATACCGCCCAGGCCTGCTGGAGGGTTGGCGCGATTGCATCGGAAATGCCGCCGGCGCGGATGCATCACCGCCGCGCTTCAAGCTGGCCCCACTGCTGCGTGCGGCGATGGATCGGAACCAGGTCAGCGGAGTGCACCACCACGGCCGCTGGACCGATGTGGGCACGCCAGCGCGCCTGGCCGAACTGGACCAGCAGCTTCCCCAGCCTTAGCTGCCGCGGATCGGGCTAGGGGCGTGCAATGACCTGCTTCAGGAACGGTACCGTGACCCGTCGCTGCGCGGCCAGCGATTCGCGGTCCAGCTTGTCCAGCAGCTGGAGCAGGCTGCCCAGGTCACGGCCGGTACGGGTCAGCATCCAGTCCATCGCCGCATCCTCCAGCACCAGCCCACGGCGCTGCGCGCGTGCGCTCAGGATCCCGCGCCTGCCTGCATCATCCACCGTGGCAAGCCCGATGCGGATGCACTGGGACAGGCGCGAGCGCAGGTCGGGCAACTGCAGGCCAAGCGCGTCCGGCATTTCGGTGGCCGCATACAGCAGGTTCGATCCAGCGCTGCGGGCGCGGTTGTGGAAGTCGAACAGCGCCACCTCGTCCTCAACCTGGCCGGCGATATGCTCCAGGCCGTCCAGCGCGACCAGGTCATTGCCTTCCAGTGCATGCAGCGCTTCGCCCAGCCGGCCCCGCGCCGTGGCCAGCGGCAGGTAGCCGGCCCGGCGACCCGCCTGCTCGGTGGCCGCGCATACGGCAAGGCAGAGGTGGGTCTTGCCGCTGCCGCTTGCACCGGCCAGGTACACCCACCCTGCCGGTGATCGGGCCAGCGCATCCAGCTGCGCAAGCAGTCCCGGGGGAGCTTCTAGGTAGCTGTCCAGCCGCTGATCCGGCGGATAGCGCAACGCCAGCGGCAATTGGGGAACGCTCACTTCGCGGCGGGATCTTTCGTCGGGATATCGGAAAGCACGTTCTTGTCGGCGTGGGGATCCAATACGATGGGGCTCCCATGCCCTGCGTAAAGCTGGCTCTCGCGGTAGCGTTCGTGTGCGTAGCGCAGCAGCACGTTGACCACGGCGGCCAGCGGTAGCGCCAGCAGCATGCCCAGGAAGCCAAACAGCTTGCCGCCGGCCAACACCGCGAAGATCACCGCCACTGGATGCAGGCCGATGCGCGTGCCAACCAGCTTGGGGGTCAGCCAGTAGCTTTCAATCAGCTGCCCCACGCCGAAGACCGCGAGTACCGCCAGCACGTGCTTCCAGTCGCCGAATTGCATCAAGGCCGCCAGCACGCCCAGGACCAGGCCGCTGGCCGGGCCCAGGTAGGGAACGAAGGTGAGCAGGCCGGCAATCAGGCCGATCAGCAGTCCCAGGTCCACGCCCACCGCCCACAGGCCCGCGCCGTACAGCACGCCCAGGATGATCATGACCAGGAACTGGCCCCTGAAGAAGCCGCCCAGCACCTCGCTGGATTCTGCCGCCAGCCGGCTGACCACCTGGATGTGGTCACGCGGCACCATCGACGCCACCCGCTCGAGGATGGCGTCCCAGTCACGCAGGAAGAAGAACGTGATCACCGGGATCAGCACGAGGTTGGCGGCGAAGGCGGCCAGCGCAAAGCCCGAGCGCGATACGTACCCGAGCGTGGCTGCGGCGATCCCGCCCGCACTTTCCCAATGGCCGCCCATCATCTTGACCCAGTAATCCAGCTCCAGCCAGATGGCCAGCTCCAGGCCGGTGCGTGACTCCACCCACGGGATCGCCACGTCCGTGAACCAAAGGCGGTAAGTGGGAACAGCCTCCACCAGGGTGGAGACCTGGCTTTCGATCAGCGGCACCATGATCACCAGCACCAGCCCGACCAACAGCGCCATCAGGGTGAACACGATGACCACGGCGACGTTGCGGGAGCGGCCGGCAAGCTGCAGCCGGTCTACCCAGGGATCGCCCAGCCAGGCCAGCAGCGCGGCGAACGCGAACGGGGTGAGCACCGGCGCCAGCAGCCACACCAGCCAGAAGACGGCGGCCAAAACCGCCGCCCATTGCACGCGCTTCAGGAAACGGGCGATCTCGAACTCGGGGTTTTCGGTCATGGCCGGCTCATTTCAGCTGGAACACGGGTGGCTCGCCTTCGCCACCGGTGAATGGGCTGTCGTCGCCCAGGGTACGCCTCAGGCCGGATAGGCCGGACAGCAGTTCCAGGTCGAGTTCAAGCATGTCGCCCTCGGCGCGTGCCGGGGTGATCTTGCTCACCACCCGGGTGGCCTGCAGTGCGGCGGACAGGCGCAGGTAGTCCTCGGTGCTGTTGATGCCCCGGAACACGATCCGATAGGTGCCCGCAGCGCCGCCTGCAGTCGCCGTGCCGCGGCGGGCATAGCGTTTGATCAGCGCACCGGCCGCGCCATCGGCGCCCGCGACCATGGCTCCGCGCGCATCGGCATTGCTGCTGGACCATTTGGAAAGCACCTTGCCAGCATCCACGAACACCCAATCACCCACCCAACCGCCCTTGCCGCGGTACAGCTTGCCCACCAGCTGCATTGGCGGTTGGTAGCGGGACGAAGCGCGCGCGACCGCGGCCGTGTCCTGGCGCCAGATGGCGCCAGCTAAGGCCTGCTCGGCCGCGTTGCCGGCCGGCAGGCCCAGGCTGAAACCACGCTCCACCGCACGGTTCAGCAGCGGCCGGGCTGCGTTGGCCTGGCCCAGTCCTACCAGTCGCGGACCACTGCCATCGTCGATCGCCAGCCACACCACCGGCTTGGGCCGCGGCTGCGGCCATACCGGCAGGCCAAGGTCGGCCATCAGCCCGTTGACCTTGTCCGGCGTGAATCGAATCACTAGGGTGGGCCGGAAAGTAGGCGCCCCGCTCGGCGACGTGCCCTGGTCCTGACGATAGTCGTATCCGGCAACGTAGTCCCTGGCATTGGCCAGTTCGGCGGCCACGCCGGGGCGGCCCATGGCGTTGCGGTCGCCGCTCAGCTTGTCCAGCACCTGCCCCAGCCCGCGGGCAAACG
>JAJAZJ010000006.1 GCA_026785795.1 Pseudoxanthomonas sp. | reverse complement strand
TCGCGTACCACCACCGTGGCCACGGTGACATCGGGTTGCCAGAAGCGGCCCTCGCGATAGCTCACTGGTTCAATCCACCAGGCATGGGGGGTTATTGTGGGCCGGGCATGCAGCCGGCGTCCATGCCGACGGCCCGCAACCAATACCGTCCCGGCTGCAGCGCCGCCAGCAATCCGGTCCCGTTACGTATAATCGGCACATGGCAGGCAGACCCGACAACGAACGCGACCACGGCACGGTGGTGGAAACCAGCAAGCCGGAAGTGGCGCGGCCACCGCTGTACCAGGTCATGCTGCTCAATGACGACTACACCCCCATGGATTTCGTGGTGCTGGTGCTGCAGCAGTTCTTCACCATGGACATCGAAAAGGCCACCCAGGTCATGCTGCACGTGCATACGCGCGGCCGCGGGGTGTGCGGGGTGTATACCCGTGAAGTGGCCGAGTCCAAGGTGTCCCAGATCAATGAATACGCCCGCATGAACCAGCACCCGCTGCTCTGCAGCATGGAAAAGGCCTGAGCACGACGGCCGGTCCCCCGTCCCAGCTTTCCATGGGCTGAACACAGAAACCCGGTAGGGTTGTGGAAATCCGCCAAACAGGCCTCATATTGAGCGTATCGGCAGTAGGAGCGGTCCATGTTCAGCAAAGATCTAGAGCAAACCATCGGCCAGTGCTACAAGCGCGCTCGCGAGGCCCGGCATGAATTCATGACCGTGGAGCACCTGCTGCTGGCCTTGCTGGACAACGCCTCGGCCCAGGCCGTGCTGAAGGCCTGCGGCGGCGACGCCCCGCGCCTGCGCACCGAGCTTGAGCAGGCCATCGAGAACTCGGTGTCCCGGCTGGGCGAGGAAGACGGCCGCGATACCCAGCCCACGCTCGGATTCCAGCGTGTCCTGCAGCGCGCGGTCTACCACGTGCAGTCCTCCGGCAAGAAGGAGGTCACCGGCGCCAACGTGCTGGTGGCCATTTTCGGCGAAAAAGACTCACACGCCGTCTACTTCCTGACCCAGCAGGACGTCACCCGCCTGGACGTGGTCAATTACCTCTCCCACGGGATCGCCAAGCTGGGCGACGAGGGTGAACCAGGCCCTCAGGCCGACGTCGAGGGCAAGGCCGCCGACGGCGCGGAAGGCGAAGCCAAGGGCGACGCCCTGGCCGAATTTGCCAGCAACCTCAACGAGCAGGCGCGTAGCGGCAAGATCGATCCGCTGGTAGGCCGCGCCGATGAAGTGGAGCGCACCATCCAGGTCCTGTGCCGCCGGCGCAAGAACAACCCGCTGTACGTCGGCGAAGCCGGTGTCGGCAAGACCGCACTGGCCGAAGGCCTGGCCAAGCGCATCGTCGAGGGCGAGGTGCCCGAAGTGCTGCTGGATGCCACCATTTACGCCCTGGACCTGGGCGCGCTGGTCGCAGGGACCAAGTACCGCGGTGATTTCGAAAAGCGCCTGAAGGGCGTGCTTTCGGCGATCAAGAAACTGCCCGGCGCCATCCTGTTCATCGACGAGATCCACACCATCATCGGTGCCGGCTCGGCCAGCGGCGGCACCATGGATGCCAGCAACCTGATCAAGCCTGCACTGGCCTCGGGCGACCTGCGCTGCATTGGCTCGACCACGTTCCAGGAATACCGTGGGATCTTCGAGAAGGACCGCGCCCTGGCGCGCCGCTTCCAGAAGATCGATATCGTCGAGCCCACCGTGGGCGAGACCTTCGAGATCCTGCAGGGCCTGAAGCCCCGCTACGAGGCGCACCACAGCGTGACCTATGCCGACGACGCCCTGCAGGCCGCCGTGGACCTGTCGGTCAAGCACATCGGCGATCGGCTGCTGCCGGACAAGGCCATCGACGTGATCGACGAGGCCGGGGCGCGGCAGCGCCTGCTGCCCGCGGGCGTGCGCAAGGACTTGATCGACGTTGAGGAAATTGAGACCGTGGTCGCCAAGATGGCGCGGATCCCGGCCAAGCAGGTTTCTTCGTCGGACAAGGACGTGCTGAAGCACCTGGAGCGCAACCTGAAGATGGTGATCTTCGGCCAGGACCCGGCGATCGAAAGCCTGGCCTCTGCGATCAAGCTCGCCCGCTCCGGGTTGGCCAGCCCGGACAAGCCCATCGGCAACTTCCTGTTTGCCGGCCCCACCGGCGTGGGCAAGACCGAGGTGACCAAGCAGCTCGCCCTGCAGCTCGGCATCGAGCTGGTGCGCTTTGACATGAGTGAATACATGGAGTCGCATTCGGTCAGCCGCCTGATCGGCGCGCCGCCGGGCTATGTCGGTTTCGACCAGGGCGGCCTGCTGACCGAGAAGATCGTCAAGACCCCGCACTGCGTGTTGCTGCTGGACGAGGTTGAAAAAGCCCATCCGGACATCTTCAACATCCTGCTGCAGGTCATGGACCGCGGCATCCTGACCGACACCAACGGCCGTGAAGCCAACTTCAAGAACGTGATCCTGGTCATGACCACCAATGCCGGGGCGGCGCAGGCGGCGCGGCGCACGATCGGCTTCACCCAGCAGGACCATTCCACCGATGTGATGGAGGTGATCCGCAAGAGCTTCACCCCGGAGTTCCGCAACCGGCTGGATGCGGTGGTGCAGTTCCAGGGGCTGGGTTTCGACCACATCCAGCGCGTGGTGGACAAATTCCTGATCGAACTGGAGATGCTGCTGCAGGAGAAGCATGTAAGCCTGTCCAGCACGCCCGCCGCACGCGACTGGCTGGCCAAGCACGGCTTCGATCCGCTGATGGGCGCACGCCCCATGGCGCGCCTGATCCAGGACAAGATCAAGCGCCCACTGGCCGACGAACTGCTGTTCGGCAAGCTGGTGGGCGGTGGCCGGGTCAACATCGACGTGAAGGATGACGATCTGGTGGTGGATGCACAGCCAGAGCCCGAGCGCCTGCTCCCGGCCACGGTGGGCTAGGCTCGACCCCTCGCGCCGCAGGAGCTGCGCAAGCTGCGACCTTACGGTCTGGATTGTCCGGGAGATTGCCGGCTATTGGTTGTCTGCGGTCGCAGCTTGCACAGCTCCTACAGCAGCGAAAACGAAAAGGCGGCCACTGGCCGCCTTTTTGTTTCAATGACTTGGGTGGATTACTTCATGCGATAGGTGATGCGACCCTTGGTCAAGTCATAAGGGGTCATTTCCACCTTTATCTTGTCTCCGGTGAGGATGCGTATGTAGTTCTTGCGCATGCGCCCGGAGATGTGGGCGATGATTTCATGACCGTTCTCCAGCTTGACCCGGAACATGGTGTTGGGCAGCGTCTCGGTGACGGTACCTTCGAATTCAATGGAGTCGTCTTTCGACATGTAAACCTTGTGGGTGTAGCGAGCGGCGGGGGCCTTAAGAGCGGGGATTCTACGCTTCGGGTGGCCCGCATGCAAAAAAATCGTTAACCCGGACTGACTTCCGCCAGGCTTGCTGCGGCCAGGGTGCCGAAGCGGGCGGTCCAGCTCCCATCTGGCGCGGGCTGGCTTGTGAGTGCCGCGACCTGCTCCAGGAACTTTGCACGGGGCCAGTCTTCGGCGCCCAGGCTGAGCAGGTGGGGGTTATGCACCTGGGCATCGATCAACGGCCAGCCCCAATTCCGCAGCTGCAGGGCCAGCGCAGCCAAGGCCAGCTTGGAGCCGCCGGATTCGGCGCTGAACATGCTCTCGCCGAAGAACATTCGCCCGATCGCCACCCCATAGATACCTCCAACCAGGCGCTCGCCCGCATAGACCTCGACCGAATGGGCATGCCCAAGCCGGTGCAGCTCCGCATAGGCCTCCTGCATCGCATCGGTGATCCAGGTGCCGTCCTGGCCGCTGCGGGGGGCGCCGACACAGGCGGTCACGACCTCGCCGAATGCGGTATCGGCGCGCACCTGCCACGGGCAGTGACGCAGGCTACGCCGCAAGCGCGACGACAGGCGCACGCCGTCGGTGCGGAACACCATGCGCGGATCCGGGGTCCACCACAGGATCGGCTGGCCCTCCGCGTACCAGGGAAAGATGCCGTGGCGATAGGCGTTGAGCAAACGCTCCGGAGAAAGATCGCCGCCAATGGCGAGCAGGCCATCCGGTTCGCGCAACGCGCTGTCCGCTGGCGGGAACGGTGCACGCGGATCAGCCGGAAGCAGGGCAGGGCGTCGGTTCATGCAGTCAATTGTAGGAGCTGCGCAAGCTGCGACCGTTAAAGGTCGCGGGTTGCCGGTCGCCTGTCGCAGCTTGCGCAGCGCCTACGGGGTCCGGAAGGGCAAATGGGTTGACAGGCTTTCCGCATAGCGCTCGACGGACTGCATTTCTTCGGCGCACCAGCGTCGCAAGGCGTTCGAGAACTGCGGATCTGCTATCCAGTGACGGCTGCGCACGAACGCGGGCAGAAAGCCGCGGGCGAGCTTGTGTTCGCCCTGGGCACCCGGTTCGAAGACGGTCAGGCCTTCGCGCAGGCAGTACTCGATGCCCTGGTAGTAGCAGGTTTCGAAATGCAGTCCCGGCAGGGTTTCCAGCGCACCCCAGTAGCGACCGTAGAGGGTGTGGCCACCGCGCAGGCACAGCGCGCCGGCAATCGGCTGGCCTTCGCGCTCGGCCAGGAAGATAACCAGGTTGCGCGACATGGCCGTGGCCAGATGGCGCAGGAATCCAAGGGTGAGTGCAGGAGAGTTGCCGTAGTCGCGGAAAGTAAGCAGGTAGAAGGCAAACATGGTGGCCAGGTCTTCCTCGCTGGCCTCGTCGCCGTGCACCACGCGGTAGGTGATGCCTGCCCGCTGCACCTTGGCGCGCTCCTGGCGGATGTTCTTGCGGTGCTTGTGATCCATCGCCGACAGGAAGGCGTCGAAGTCGGTCCAGCCCTGCAGGTTGCGCCAGTGGTACTGCACGTCGATGCGGGCAAGCCAGTTTTCGCCGAACGCGGCATCCTCATCGGCGGCATGGAAATTCACATGCGCCGATGACAGCCCTGCGTCACCGGCGTTGCCGGCAATCGCAGCGACCAGTTCGAAACGGTGCGGTTCGCTGTGGGCCAACAGGCGTGGTCCCGTGACCGGGGAGTAGGGCACCGCGCCCAGCCACTTGGGGAAGTAGTCGCGGCCGTGCTGTGCATAGGCGCTGGCCCAGGCATGGTCGAACACGAACTCGCCGTGCGAGGTCGTCTTCAGGTTCCCGGGGGCTGCCGCAACGAGCTCCTGGCCTTCCCACAGGGTGCCGTGCCGGGGCGTCCAGCCCCAGTCCTCGCGCAGGCAGCCGTGGATTTCAAGTCCGGAAAGGAAAGCGTGGGCGACGAAGGGATTGTGGCCGTCATGCAGCGCATCCCACTGCATCGCCGGGATCTCGCGCAGGGATTCTACGATTAGCACGCTGGGCATGGGGAGATCAGCCGCCAAATAAGCGCTGACTGGCTGCTATACAAGAGTGCTGCAGGACGTGACCCCGAGGATCCGGGATAGCGTGGCCAAGGCCTTCCTGGCCGGGTGCAGTCACTCGGGCTTGTCCAGGAAGCGCTCGGCATCCAGCGCCGCCATGCAGCCGAAACCGGCCGAGGTGATCGCCTGGCGGTAGTGCTGGTCGGTGACGTCGCCTGCGGCGAACACGCCGGGGACATTGGTGGCTGAGGCGT
>JAJAZJ010000005.1 GCA_026785795.1 Pseudoxanthomonas sp. | reverse complement strand
GGCTGGGTGCGTTCGGGGGCTTCGACATGTACCTGCAGGATCGCAGCGGCGCAGGCCATGAAGCCCTGACCCAGGCGCGCAACATTCTGTTGGGCTAGGCTGCGCAGAGCCAGGCAGTCACTGGCGTGCGCCCCAACGGCCTTGAGGACGCTCCGCAGGTGAAACTGAACGTGGACCGCGTACAGGCCCAGGCCATGGGCATGTCGGTGACCGACATCTATGGCGGGATACAGCTGATGCTGGCCCCGGTCTATGTAAACGACTTTTTCTACGAGGGCCGCATCAAGCGCGTGAACATGCAGGCCGACGCGCCATACCGCATGGGGACCGAGGCGCTTGGGCACTTTTTCACCCCCAGCACGCTGGGCACGGGCGGCAACGAGATGATCCCGCTCAGCAACGTGGTCAAGCCGGAATGGGTGACCAGCCCGCCGTCACTGACCCGCTACAACGGCTACGCAGCGGTCAACATCGTTGGCTCGCAGGCGCCAGGGCGAAGTTCGGGCGAAGCGATGCAGGTCATGGAAGCCATCGTGGCCAACGACCTGCCCCCAGGTTTCGGCTATGACTGGACCGGCCTGTCCTACCAGGAAATACTGGCGGGCAATGCCGCAACCCTGCTGTTGGCACTGTCCATCGTGGTGGTGTTCCTGTGCCTGGCCGCGCTGTATGAAAGCTGGTCGGTACCGATTGCGGTGCTGCTGGTGGTGCCGGTGGGGGTGCTGGGCGCCATCCTGTTCTCCATGGCCCGCGGCTTGCCCAACGACATCTACTTCAAGATCGGCATGATCACCATCATTGGCCTGGCGGCGAAGAATGCGATCCTGATCATCGAGTTCGCGGTGGCCCAGCGTGCCGAGGGAAAGACCTTGCGCGATGCGATCACCGAGGCGGCGCGCCTGCGCTTCCGCCCGATCCTGATGACATCGTTCGCCTTCATCATGGGGGTGATGCCCATGGCCCTGTCCACGGACGCCGGCGCCAACGCACGCGACGCCATCGGCACGGGGGTGATTGGCGGCATGCTGTTCGCCACCTTCCTGGGCTTGCTGCTGATCCCGGTGTTTTTCGTGGTGGTACGGCGCATGCTGGGTGACAAGCTGGACGAGCACTCGAAGGAATACCTGGAGCAGGTGAACAGGCCCGCCCCGCGCTGACCGTGGCACGCTGCTTAAACAAAAAAGCCCCGGCAATGCCGGGGCTTTTTACTTGGCCGGTTCACTTCCGCGTGCGCGGGATTACTTCAGCGCAGGCCGGTTTCGTTACGGGCAATCACCAGACGCTGGATCTCGCTGGTGCCCTCGTAGATTTCAGTGATCTTGGCGTCGCGGAAATAGCGCTCCAGCGGCATTTCCTTGGAGTAACCCATGCCGCCGTGGATCTGCACGGCCTGGTGGGTGATCCACATGGCGGACTCCGAGGCGGTCAGCTTGGCAATGGAGGCCTCGGTGGCAAAGGGCTTGTCCTGGCTTTTCACCCAGGCCGCGCGCAGGGTCAGCAGGGTCGCGGCATCCAGCTTGCACTTCATGTCCGCGATCTTGGCCTGGATCATCTGGAAGGTGCCGATGGGCGCACCGAAGGCCTTGCGCTCCTTCACGTACGCGATGCTTGCCTCATACGCCGCACGCGACAGGCCGATCGCCTGCGCAGCAATACCGATGCGGCCGGCGTCCAGCACGCCCATCGCAATCTTGAAGCCCTGGCCCTCGGCACCCAGTACGGCGTCGACAGGCACCACATAGTCGGTGAACTCTATTTCACAGGTGGCCGAGGCGCGGATGCCCAGCTTGGGCTCGGATTTGCCGCGATGGAAGCCCGGCTGCGTGGTATCGATCAGGAACGCGGTCACGCCACGCGCGCCTTTTTCCGGATCACTCATTGCAAACAGCACGATGTACTTGGCCACCGTGCCTGATGTAATCCAGCTTTTCTTGCCGTTGATGACGTAGCTGCCGTCTGCCTGCTTTTGCGCGCGGCAGCGCATCGCGGTGGCGTCCGAACCGGACTGCGGCTCGGTCAGGGCAAACGCGGCGATCTCCTTGCCTTCGGCAATTTCACGCACGTACTTCTGCTTCTGCGCTTCGGTGCCGAATTTGAGGATGCCGTTGCAGAACAGCGAGTTGTTCACCGACATGATGGTGGAGTGCGCCGCATCAGCGGCGGCGATCTCGATGATCGCCAGCACGTAGGCAATCGGGTCCATGCCCGCGCCGCCGTACTCGACCGGCACCTCGATCCCCATCAGTCCGTTTTCGCCCAGCAGGCGGATGTTCTCCAGCGGGAACTCACCCACCCGGTCGAAATGCTCCGCGCTGGGCGCGATTTTTTCCTGGGCGATGCGACGGGCCGCGTCCTGGATCATCAACTGCTCTTCGCTGAAACCGAAATCCACGGCAAACACCTCGTGACAGATGAATAAGGGTGCGATTGTACCGGGCCACCATGCGCAGGCGTATGCGCTTGACCCGCGCGCAGCGTAGGCGGACAATATCTCTATATCGCGATGGGAAGATATCATGGATCTGGAGGCCTGGTCGAACCGCCTGAAGGTATTCGCCGACGCCACACGCGTGCGCCTGCTGGTGCTGCTGGCGGGTGAGGAGCTGACCGTGGCCGAACTGTCCGCCATCACCCAGCTCGCGCAGCCACGGGTGTCCACCCACCTGGCCAAGCTCAAGGAAGCCGGGCTGGTGCGTGACCGTCGTGCCGGTGTCTCCGCTTATTACCGCTTCGATGAAGCCCACCTGGACGCCCACCAGCGCGACCTGTGGCGCAGCCTGCGCGACGGCAGCGACGATCCGCTGCTGCGCCAGGACGCCGAGCGCGTGCCCTCGGTGCTGGCCGCCCGTGCCGCCGTGCAGAATTGGGCCGACAGCGTGGCCGGCGACATGGAGCGCCACTATTCGCCCGGTCGCACCTGGGAAGCGCTGGCCCGCACCGCACTTCCGCTATTCGAGACCGGTGACGTGCTGGACATTGCATCGGGCGATGGGGTGCTGGCCGAGCTGCTTTCCCCGCATGCGCAGCGCTACGTGTGCATAGACACCAGCGCACGGGTGGTCGCGGCGGCGGGCGAGCGCCTGCGCCGCTTCCCCAACGTGGAGGTGCGCGAAGGCGATATGCATGCCCTGCCCTTTGTCGACCACAGTTTCGACCTGGTGGTGCTGATGCATGCGCTGACCTATTCGGTCAGCCCGGGCAAGGCGGTTGCAGAAGCCGCGCGGGTGCTGCGGCCCGGCGGCAAGCTGCTGCTCAGCAGCCTGGCCAGGCACGAGCATGAGGCCACGGTGCGGGGCTACGGGCACGTGAACCTGGGCTTCACCGACCAGGAGCTGCGAAAGTTCGCCGAGAAGGCGGGCCTGCAGGTGTCCAACCTGGGCACGGTCACGCGCGAGCGGCGTCCGCCCCACTTCGAAGTGATATCACTGATCGGGGTCAAGCCATGAACACCTTGCCGTGGCTGCATCCCGCACGTGCCGAGGCGCTGCAGCAGGCCCTGCGCGAACGCATCCTGATTATCGACGGGGCCATGGGCACCATGATCCAGCGCCATCGGATGGAGGAAGCCGACTACCGTGGCGAACGTTTCGTCGATGGCTTCGACAGCGCGCACGTCCATGACGGCCAGTGCGGCCACGACCTGAAGGGCAACAACGATCTGCTGCTGCTGAGCAAGCCGGAAGTCATCGCCGGCGTGCACACCGAATACCTGCAGGCCGGCGCCGACCTGGTCGAAACCAACACCTTCAACGCCACCTCGGTCAGCCAGGCCGATTATCACCTGCAGCATCTGGTCTATGAACTCAACCGCGAGGGCGCGCGCGTGGCGCGGGCCTGCTGCGACGCGATGCAGGCCACCACGCCCGATAAACCTCGTTTTGTGATCGGGGTGCTGGGGCCGACCAGCCGCACCGCCTCCATCAGCCCGGCGGTGAACGACCCGGGCTACCGCAACACCAGCTTCGACGAGCTGCGTACAACCTATCGCGAGGCCATCGAAGGCCTGATCGACGGCGGCGCGGACACGATCATGGTGGAAACCGTCTTCGATACGCTCAACGCCAAGGCCGCTCTGTACGCGATCGAGGAGGTATTCGAGGCGCGGGGTGGCCGCCTGCCGGTGATGATCTCCGGCACCATCACCGACGCGTCGGGACGCACCCTTTCCGGACAGACGGCCGAAGCCTTTTATGCGTCCGTTGCACACGGTAGGCCGCTCTCGGTAGGCCTGAACTGCGCGCTGGGCGCCAAGGACCTGCGCGAACATGTCGAAACGCTGGCGCGCATTGCCGATGGCTACGTCAGCGCACATCCCAACGCCGGCCTGCCCAATGCATTCGGCGAATACGACGAGTCCCCCGAAGAGATGGCCGCCACCCTGAAGGAGTTCGCCGAATCCGGCCTGCTTAACCTGGTGGGTGGCTGCTGCGGCACCACTCCGGCGCACATCAAGGCTATTGCTGAGGCCGTGGCGGTCATTGCACCGCGCCGGCTGCCGGCGGAAGCTGAGCTGGCGAACGCCGCATGAGCAGCCCGATCCGTCCTACCCGCCTGTCCGGGCTGGAGCCGCTGGTCATCACCCCGGACCTGCTGTTCATCAACGTGGGCGAACGCACCAATGTCACCGGCAGCGCCCAGTTCAAGAAGCTGATCAAGGAAGATCGCTACGAGGAGGCCGTGGAGGTCGCGCGCCAGCAGGTAGCCAACGGCGCGCAGATCCTTGACGTGAACATGGACGAAGGCCTGATTGATTCCGAGAAGGCGATGACCCGCTTCCTCAACCTGATCATGTCCGAGCCCGACATCGCCCGCATCCCGGTGATGGTGGATTCTTCGAAGTGGAGCGTAATCGAGGCCGGATTGAAGTGCCTGCAGGGCAAGAGCGTGGTCAACTCGATCTCGCTCAAGGAGGGCGAAGCCGCTTTCATCGAACAGGCGCGCAAGGTGCTGCGCTACGGGGCCGCCGCGGTGATCATGGCGTTCGACGAGGATGGCCAGGCCGATACCTGCGCGCGCAAGATCGAGATCTGCACCCGCGCCTACCGGATCCTGACCGAGCAGGTCGGCTTCCCCGCCGAAGACATCATCTTCGATCCCAACGTCTTCGCGGTGGCCACCGGCATCGAAGAGCATGACAACTATGCGGTCGACTTCATCGAAGCGACGCGCATCATCCGGCAGACCCTGCCGGGCGTGCACGTATCCGGTGGGGTTTCCAACGTGTCGTTCTCGTTCCGCGGCAACGAGCCGGTGCGCCAGGCGATCCACTCTGTGTTCCTGTACCACGCGATCAGGGCCGGCATGGACATGGGCATCGTCAATGCCGGCGGCATGCCGATCTACGACGACCTGGACACGGACCTGCGCGAGCGCGTGGAGGACGTGATCCTCAACCGGCGCAGGGATTCCACCGAGCGCCTGCTTGAAATTGCCGAGAAATACCGCGGCAAGAAGGGCGAAGTGCAGGTCGTGGACCTGGCCTGGCGCGACAAGCCGGTGCGCGAGCGTCTGAGTCACGCGCTGGTCCACGGCATCGACCAATACGTGGAAACAGACACCGAGGAGGCACGGCAGATGTCCACGCGCCCGCTGGATGTGATCGAAGGGCCGCTGATGGACGGCATGAACGTGGTCGGCGACCTGTTCGGCGCCGGCAAGATGTTCCTGCCGCAGGTGGTCAAGTCGGCGCGGGTGATGAAGAAGGCCGTTGCCTACCTGCTGCCCTACATCGAGGCCGAGAAGCTGCGCACTGGCGAAGTGGGGAAATCCAACGGCAAGATCATCATGGCCACGGTGAAGGGCGACGTGCACGACATCGGCAAGAACATCGTCGGCGTGGTCTTGGCCTGCAACAACTTCGACGTGGTGGACCTGGGGGTGATGGTGCCTACGCAGAAGATCCTGGACAGCGCCCGCGAACACAATGCCGACCTGATCGGCCTGTCCGGGCTGATCACCCCTTCGCTGGAAGAAATGACCCATGTGGCCCGCGAGATGCAGCGCCAGGGCATGACCGTGCCGCTGCTGATCGGGGGCGCGACGACCTCACGCGCGCACACGGCGTTGAAGATAGACCCGCACTACACGTCGCCGACGGTCTGGGTGAAGGATGCCTCGCGCGCGGTCGGCGTGGCCCAGTCGCTGATTTCCAAAGAGCTGCGCGGACCGTTCATGGCCGCTAACGACGCCGACTATGCCGAGATCCGCCAGCGCCACAAGAATCGCGGCGACGCCAAGCGGCTGGTATCGCTGGAGAAAGCGCGCGCGCAGAAATTCAACGGAGGCTGGGACCAGTACACCCCACCGACGCCGGACAAGCCCGGCATCACCGTGTTCGACGACTATCCGCTGGCAGAACTGGTGGAGTTGATCGACTGGACGCCGTTCTTCCAGGCCTGGGAATTGGCTGGCCGCTATCCTGCGATCCTCACCGATGCAGTCGTCGGCAAGCAGGCCAGTGAATTGTTCGCTGATGCGCAAGCGATGCTGAAGAAGATCGTTGACGAAAAATGGCTGAGCGCAAAAGCCGTATTTGGTTTGTGGCCTGCCAACAGCGTGGGTGATGATGTCGAGGTTCAGCTGCTTCCCCAGCCTGCAGGCGAAGGCTCGGATGGAGGCAAGACCACGCTCCACTTCCTGCGCCAGCAGGTGGACAAGCCGGTTGAGCGCGCTGATTTTTGCCTGGCTGATTTCATCGCTCCGAAAGACAGCGGAAAACGGGACTGGATTGGCGCGTTTGCGGTTACCACAGGCATTGGCATCGACGAACACGTGACCCGCTTCGAGGCAGACCACGATGATTACAACGCGATCCTGCTGAAAGCGCTGGCCGACCGCCTTGCCGAAGCGCTGGCAGAGCGCCTGCACCAGCG
>JAJAZJ010000004.1 GCA_026785795.1 Pseudoxanthomonas sp. | reverse complement strand
GCCTTCGCCATGGCCGACCGCATCGCGGTCATGGACCAGGGCCGGATCCTGCAGTGCGGCAGCGGCAGCGAACTGTACGCACGGCCGGCAGACCGGTTCGTGGCCGGCTTCATCGGTCGCGGCGCAGTGCTGGATGGTGCGTTGCTGGGACTTGCGCCCGGCGAGGATGTGCTGTTGCGTCCCGAACACCTGCGCCTGGACCCGGAAGGTTGCGTGCAGGCACGCCTGGTGGAGCGCAGCTTCCACGGACCGGGCCAGACCGCCGTGGTCGAGCTGCCCTGCGGCCAGCGCCTGCAGGCCGACCTGCCGCTTGAGCACCAAGCCGCGCCTGGAGCGACGCTGCACTTCGCCCTGCTGTCCGAAGCGCTGGCCCGCTACCGGCGCTGAGCGACACGCACGCGCGGGCTGGGCGACAATAGCCGGCTAGCCGCAGGCCACCGCATACCCATGTCCCGCATGCAATTCCAGCTGCACAGCACCGATGGCGCCGCGCGCCGCGGCCAGCTGTCCTTTCCCCGTGGCCAGGTCCAGACCCCGGCCTTTATGCCGGTGGGCACCTACGGCTCGGTCAAGGGCATCCTGCCTTCGCAGCTGGTCGAGCTGGGCGCGGAGATGATCCTCGGCAACACTTTCCATCTGTTCCTGCGGCCGGGGCTGGAGGTAATCGGCGACCACGGCGGGCTGCACGGCTTCGCGCGCTGGAACGGGCCAATCCTGACCGATTCAGGTGGATTCCAGGTGTTCTCGCTGGCCCACCGGCGCAAGATCACCGAACAGGGCGTCACTTTCGATTCGCCGGTCGACGGCAGCAAGGTATTCCTGGGCCCGGAAGAAAGCATGCACATCCAGAAGGTGCTGGATGCGGACATCGTGATGATCTTCGACGAATGCACCCCGTATCCGGCCACGCAGGACATCGCGGCGCGGTCAATGGAACTGAGCCTGCGCTGGGCGCTGCGCAGCAAGACCGCGCACGCGGGCAACGAGGCCGCCCTGTTCGGCATCGTGCAGGGGGGCGTGCACCCGGATCTGCGCACGCGTTCGGCGGCGGGATTGCAGCAGATCGGCTTCGACGGCTATGCGATCGGCGGCCTGGCCGTGGGCGAGCCGGAGCACGAGCGCAACGCCATGCTGGAGCACCTGCATCCGCTGCTGCCGGCCGACCGTCCGCGCTATCTGATGGGCGTGGGTCGGCCCGAGGACCTGGTGGAGGCCGTCGCGCGCGGCGTAGACATGTTTGACTGCGTCATGCCCACCCGCAATGCACGCAACGGGCACTACTTCACCTCTACCGGCACGGTGAGGATCCGCAATGCCCGCTACCAGCGTGACCTGGAACCCATCGAGCCCGGCTGCGGCTGCCACGCCTGCCGCAACGGCTTCAGCAGGGCCTACCTGCGCCACCTGGACCGCTGCAACGAGATGCTGGCCCCGATGTTGGGCACCCTGCACAACCTCTGGTACTACCAGCAGCTGATGGCCGGCATGCGTGCGGCGATCGAGCAGGGGCGGTTCGCAGCATTCAGGGCGCAGTTCCATGCGGCGCGGTCGTAGCCAGGCTTCCCTTCTCCCGGAGGGGGAAGGGAGGCCTGGGGAACCTACCAGGGATTGCGGCGGTCTTTCCCTGCCGGGTCGGGCGTTTCCCGCGCGGTTTCGGCCTATTTCAGCGCCTTCGGGGACGGCAGGCTACCCCCGTGGCATAATTCCCGGCTATTTTCAGCCTTGATGGATAACCTGATGAATCTGCTCGACTTCCTGATTCCTGCCGCCCACGCCCAAGCGGCAGGCGCAGCCCCCGCTGGCGGCGGCTTCGGCATGCTGCTGTTCCCGGTCATCCTGATCGCGGTGATGTATTTCCTGATGATCCGCCCGCAGATGAAGCGCGCCAAGGAACACAAGGGCATGCTGGACAAGCTGAGCAAGGGTGACGAGATCATCACCTCCGGCGGCATCGCCGGCACCGTGACCGACATCGGCGACAACTTCGTCACCGTTGAAGTCGCCGACAACGTGCGCCTGCGCGTGCAGAGGGCGGCAGTTGGCAACGTGCTGCCCAAGGGCACGCTCAAAGCGGCCTGATCGCGGCAGCCATGCGGATGCCCTGCCCGCGGTGGGGCATCCGCTCTACCGGCGCCATGACTCCCGGTGCGGCCCTGCCGCATCCGGGTCAACGTTTCCCTGGAACCCCTGTCGATGCTTGAATTCCCGCGCTGGAAATACGCCCTGATCGTACTGGTCGTGCTGCTGAGTGCGCTGTACGCACTGCCCAACATCTATCCCTCCGATCCCTCGGTGCAGCTCACCCCCAATCGCGGCTTCGCCATCGACGACGCATTACTGCAGCGGGTCAACAACTCGCTCAAGCAGGCGGAGATCACGCCGCTATCGGTGGACAAGCGCAACGACAGCGTGCTGGTGCGCCTGCCCAGCCTTGACGCACAGAGCAAGGCCAACGATGCCTTGCGCAGCGCCCTGCGCGAGGACTACACCGTGGCCCTGAACCTGGCTTCCAACGTGCCCGAGTGGCTCAGCAACCTGGGCGGCAAGCCGATCGTGCGCGGGCTGGACCTGCAGGGCGGCGTGCATTTCGTGATGCAGGTCGACCAGAAGGCGGCGCTGGACAAGCGCATCGACGCCTATGCAGAAGACCTCCGCGTGACCCTGCGCGACAAGCGCGTGCGCTACGAATCGGTCGAGCGCCGCCCGGACAACAGCATGGTGGTCACCCTGGCCGCGGGCGAAGATGCAGACAGCGCGCGCACCGTGCTAACTGAAGCCGCCGCCAATGTGGCCACCGGCGCGGCCAGCGGCATTACCTACCGGACCGACGGCAGCCGCATCATCGTCACCCTGCCGCAGGCGGAGCTGGCCCAGGTCACCGCGGATGCGGTCGAACAGAACATCAACACGCTGCGCAACCGCATCAACGAACTGGGCGTGGCCGAGCCCATCATCCAGCGCCAGGGTGAAGACCGGGTGGTGGTGCAGCTGCCTGGCGTGCAGGACACCGCTGCGGCCAAGCGCATGATCGGCGCTACCGCCACCCTGGAATTCCGCTCGGTCGTGGACGGCGATGCGCGCGATGCGCTGGCCAGCGGCAGCGTGCCGCCCGAAGCCCGCATCTATTACCAGCGCGAGCTGGGCGCGGACGGCAAGCCGATCCCGGTACTGCTGAACAAGCGCGTGCTCGCCTCGGGCGACCAGATGGTCACCGCCGCAGTGGGCGCCGACCGCAACGGCCTGCCCGCGGTTGACGTCACCCTGAACAATGCCGCAGGCCAGCGCATGTTCGACTTCACCAGCGCCAACGTGGGCAAGCTGATGTCGGTCGTCTACATCGAGCGCATCCCGCAGGTCACCATCGTCGATGGCAAGGAAGTGCGCTCCACCAAGATCATCGAGGACGCGCTGGCGCCAACCCGCATCGCCGGCGTGTTCGGCAAGAACTTCCAGACCACCGGCCTGGAGAAAACCGAGGCAGAGAACCTGGCCAAGCTGCTGCGCGCCGGTTCGCTGGCCGCGCCGATGGATTTCGTGGAAGAGCGCGTGGTGGGGCCCAGCCTGGGCAAGGAGAACGTGGCCCGCGGCGTCATGGCGGTGACCTACGCGTTCCTGTTCACCCTGGTTTTCTTCATGCTTTACTACCGCGTGTTCGGCATCATCACCTCGATCGCGCTGCTGTTGAACCTCGTGATCGTGGCGGCGGTTCTGTCGCTGTTCGGCGCTACCATGACCTTGCCCGGGTTTGCAGGCCTTGCACTCTCGATCGGCCTGTCGGTGGACGCCAACGTGTTGATCAACGAGCGAATACGCGAGGAGCTGCGGGCCGGCATGCCGCCCAAAAATGCGATTGCCGAGGGCTACATCAAGGCATCCGGCACTATCCTAGACTCCAACATCACCGGCATCCTGGCGGGCGTGGCGCTGTTCGCGTTCGGCTCCGGGCCGCTGAAAGGCTTTGCGATCACCATGGTGATCGGCATCCTGGCCTCCATGTTCACCGCCATCACCGTTTCCCGCTCAATGGCCGTGCTTGTCTACGGCAAGCGCAAGAAACTGAAGACCATTGCCATCTGACGGGTATCCCCAGACATGAAAATATTCCCGTTCACGCTTATCCCGGACAACACCAACATCGACTTCATGCGCATGCGCTATGTGTCGCTGTCGATTGCGGCACTGCTGTTCGTGGTTGCGCTTGGTTTGGTCGCGGTCAAAGGCTTCAACTTCGCCCTGGATTTCACCGGCGGCACGGTGGTGGAGCTACGCTTCGCCCAGCCTGCGAACGTCGAGGAAGTCCGCAGCCGCGTGGCTGACGCTGGTTTCGGCAGCGCCCAGGTGCAGAGCTTCGGCAGTGGCAGCGAAATGCTGGTGCGCCTGCAGCCCAGGGACGGCGTGGCTGGCCCGGGTATCAACGACGAAGCCGCCCTTGCGGTGGTCAAGGCTGCGACTACGGCCGAGAACCCGGCAGAAGTGCTGCGCAGCGAATTCGTCGGCCCGCAGGTTGGCAGCGAGCTGGCGATGAACGGCCTGTATGCCGCGATCTTCGTGGTCGTTGGCTTCCTGATCTATATCGGCTTCCGCTTTGAGTGGAAGTTCGCGGTGGTGGCCAGCCTGACCACGCTTTTCGACGTACTGCTGGTGGCCGGCTGGATCGCGCTGACCGGGCGCGAATTCGACCTCAGCGTGTTGGCAGGCCTGCTGGCGGTGATGGGCTTTTCCATCAATGACACCATCGTGGTGTTCGACCGCGTGCGTGAGAACTTCCGCAGCATGCGCGCCGATCCGCTGGCCGTGATGAACCGCTCCATCAACCAGACCTTGTCACGCACCATCATTACTTCGCTGGTGTTCTTCCTGTCGGTGTTTGCGCTGTACCTGTTCGGCGGCGGCTCGCTGCAGGGGCTAGCGGTCACGCAGATGGTCGGTGCGGTCTTCGGCACGCTGTCCTCGATCTTCATCGCCTGCCCGCTGCTGACCGTGGCTTTCCTCAAGGTGACCAAACAGGACCTGATGCCCCGGGCCAAGGACGTCGAGGTGCTGGCACGCCGGCCTTGACCTGCCTTCAGGCCTGTCCGGAAACGAAAAAAGCCGCGCACTGCGCGGCTTTTTTTCGTATTCGCCCCACAACATGCGGGTGAGATTGGTGGGGCAGCCTGCAGCTGCAGGGCCCGCGCCGGGCGACCGGCCAGCTGCCGAAATGCGCCTGACTCAGTTGAAGCTGGCGGCGTAGCCGGAGGACACGATGGTTTTCTGCAGCGCATCGGTGACCTTGATGTTGCCGGCCACCACCTGATGGCCTTTCGCGCCCTGGAAGTCCAGGCGGCCGATCGCGGCACCCCGGTAGTCGCACACGCGCCCGCCGGCTTCACGCACCAGCAGCACGCCGGCGGCGATGTCCCAGGCCATGACCCCGGCCTCGAAATAGGCGTCGCTCCGGCCGCAGGCCACGTAGGCCAGGTCCAGGGCGGCAGACCCGGTGCGGCGCACGTCTTCGGACTGCAGCAGCAGTTCGCGCACGCATTCCAGATGCGCGCCGGTGCGGGCACGCTCACGCGGGGCGAAACCGGTGGCGATGATGGCCCCAGCCAGGTCCTTGCGGTCGGTGACCCGGATCCGCCGCTCATTGAGCTGCGCACCGCTGCCGCGGCTGGCGGTGAACAGCTCATTGCGCAGCGGGTCGAAGATGACCGCATCGGTGGGCTCGCCATTGTCCACCAGGGCCAGCGACACGCAGTAGTGTGGAAACCCGCGAAGGTAATTGCTGGTGCCGTCCAGCGGGTCGATCACCCAGGTGTAGCGTCCGTTCTTGCCGGCCTGGCCGCCGCTTTCCTCACCCAGCACGCAGTAGTCCGGGTAGGCGCGCTTCAGTTCCCTGATCACCGCCTTTTCGGCGTCGGCGTCCACTTCGCTGGCGTAGTCCATGCGCTCCTTCTCGACCACGTTCAGGGCGTCGAGCTTGTTGAGGTTGCGCAGCAGCACGTTGCCCCCCTGGCGCGCAGCCTTGACCATGATGGTGACGACGGGATTCAACATGGGGGACGGACCTCGGGCGGACTGGCGGGCGGACGCAGGGCGGGAACGGGTTGAAAAGAGCGGCACGGTGCTGGGACCGGCCCGCACAGTTTAACATCTGTCCCCATGACTACTTCCCCAGACCCGACGCGATCGCCCACCGCCATGCAAGCTGCCGGTGCGGCGGGGCGCATCCGCATCGTCCTGGTGGGTACCCAGCACCCGGGTAATATCGGCGCGGCCGCCCGCGCACTGAAGACCATGGGCCTGTCCCGGCTGGTGCTGGTGGCGCCCGAGCTGTATCCGGCCGATGAAGCGTTCCGCCGTGCCGCGGGTGCCGATGACCTGCTGACCGAGGCGCAGGTGCTGCCCACCCTGGCCGAGGCGGTGGCCGATTGCCGGCTGGTGCTGGGCTGCACTGCCCGCAGCCGGCGCGTCGCCCTGGACGAGTTGGCACCGCGCGCGGCCGCCGAGCAGTCAGTCGCGCTGGCGGCCACCGGCGAGGTGGCGCTGGTGTTCGGCCGGGAACGCACCGGGCTGAGCAACGACGAGCTGCAGCTTTGCCATGCCGCCATCCATATCCCGGCCAACCCGGATTACAGCTCGCTCAACCTGGCGGCTGCGGTGCAGGTACTGTGCTACGAGCTGCGGCTGGCGCTGCTGGCGGCCAATGGCCTGGCGCAGGCGGGCGAGGGTGGGATCGACGAGGCCGCCGCCACCCACGCGCAGCTCGAAGGCTTCTTCGCCCAGCTGGGTGACACCCTGGACCAGATCGATTTCCACAAGGGTCGTGCCCCGGATTCGGCGATGCGCAAGTTACGCCGGCTGTTCCTGCGTGCCGACCTGAACGAAAAGGAAGTCCGTCTGCTGCGCGGCATCCTGGCCGACGCACAGCGCATGGCCCGCCTGGCGCGCCCCAAGGGGGATTGAATCACTACCCGTGACCCACGGATTGGGCTAGTCTCTGCACTGCCTTTGGCCGCGAGCTTCGACGTTGCGAATCATCTGGATCGGACTTGGCCTGCTGTTGCTGGGCTGCTCAGCCAACGCAGCGCAGGCTGTTGCGGCAAGCGCCAACGACGACAACGTGCTGGTGCTGGGCCGCATCAGCGACGACCCGAAAGCGCAGTACGAACAGCTGAAGCCGCTGCTTGACTACGTAGTGCCGCGCATGCACGACGTGGGCATCACCGAAGGCCGCATCCTGATGGCACGCGACACCCAGCAGATGACTAGCTACCTGCGCCGTGGGCGCGTGGACTGGGTGACCGGAACCGCCGGCACCGGCATGCAGCTGGAGAAACGCGCCGGCGCCAAACCCCTGCTGCTGACCCAGCG
>JAJAZJ010000003.1 GCA_026785795.1 Pseudoxanthomonas sp. | reverse complement strand
TCGCGCAGCAGGTCGCCGCGGTGGTGCATGAACTCCCACAGCGACTCGCCCTGCACGGCCGAGCCGGACTGGGTCCAGTGCCCGGCCGCGGTAGAGGCCTTGAAAATGGCGTCCTTGATCTGCTCTGCGGGTGGGGGCGATTCGGGCGCATAGGCCACGCGCAGGTATACTGGGCAGTAGCCCTCGTTGCGCAGGCGCGGCACCAGCCCGGCGCGCAGCAGTGAGGTCTTGCCCAGCCCCGACTGGCCGAACAGCACGGTCAGCAGCTTGCGCTGCACGCGCCGCGCCAGCTCGGCGGTTTCCTCGTCGCGGCCGTGGAAGTAAGCGCGGGTTTCCTCGGTGTACGAAAACAGCCCCAGCCACGGATTCTCCGGGTCCAGGGTCACGGCGGGGACGGCTGGCAGGTCAGGCGTGCTCATGCGCGCGCTCCGCTGAAGAGGTCCTGCAGGCGACGCAGGAATTCAGGCGGCGGTTCGCCACCGGGCAAGCGCACGATGTGCAGGGCCTTGAACAGTTCCGGCACCAGCGCCTCGGCTTCGCGGGTGTCGTCGATGCAGACCGGCAGCAGGAACACCGCGCCGTCGGCCATGTTGCGCGAGCGGTCCACCGCGTAGCTCCACTCGCGGCGGAAATAGGCCTCCTGGCGACGCTGGGTGGTGGCCGAGATCACCGGCAGGAAGTAGCTGCAGCGACCGATGTTCGCGCGGATCTTGCGGTCGTAGTCGTCGCCGCCCTCCAGTCGGTCCAGGTCGAACCAGGTGCTCAGGCCGGCCGCATCCAGCGCGGTCTTCAGCCGCTGCACCGCGGGCAGGTCCTCGCGCGCATAGCTGATGAAGATGGCGTTCTCCGGCATCTCGCGCGACGGTGGCAGGAAACGCTGCGGCGCACTGCCGCCGCCGCCGCTGGTCGCGGCGACCGCCGGCTGGCGCTGCGTCCAGCGCGCATGCAGCTCGGACACGAAGGCCTCGGCGCCGCCGTACACGCGGGTGCGCACGCTGACCTGCTGCAGGAACGCGACCAGGCGTTCGTCCTTCAGGGTGTGGTCGTCGGCAAACACTTCACTGAAATCACGCGGGTCGGACAGGCGCTTGCGCTTGGCCATGCGCAGGAACAGCCGCGCCAACCAGTTGGAGAAGTCGCTGCCGATCAGCAGCAGGTGGCTGTGCTCCAGTTCGTGGAACAGTTTCTCCGGGGTCAGGTGCTCGGACTGCAGCGCGCAGATGAACTCCAGCATGTCTTCATCCGACACCACGTAGGTCGGCGAGGCCGACAGGCGCCCCAGCAGGTGGTACACCACACTGCGCTGCAGCTCGCTGCGCTCGACCGGCAGGTCGGCAACGCGGTTGGGCGCGTAGGCGATGACGTCGACCATGGGCTCGCCGCCGTGCCGCTCCAGGTTGATGGCCTGTTCCAGCAGCGGATCGAAGGTGGTGGTCACGAACAGGTCGAAGTCGGTGATCTGGGCCAGCTGGCGCAGGGCCAGCGGCGGCTCGAAGCTGACCTCGCGCATGATCGAGCGCAGCCGCGTGTAGGCCTCTTCGCGGCGCCCGCGCTGGCCCAGGTAGCTGCAGACCACGTCGTTGAGGGTCAGCGGCTGCGGCAGGCCGGCGGGGTCCACCTGCAGGCGCACGGCCAGCTTCTCGGCCAGCCATTCGTACAGCGGGCGCAGCCCGGTGTCGGTCTGCACGCGCAGCAGGTCCGGCCCGATGATCGGGATGACGCGGCGCTCCTCGATGTAGTTGAGCAGGTCGTCCCAGGCGTCTTCGTCGAAGCTCTGCAGCGCAGCGCTCGCGGCCGCAGCCGCCATCGTGTTGACCATAGTCTTCGGACGCCCCGCAGAGTCGCCATACCCGTCTGGCAGCCCAAGTGTAGCCGCGTCTTGAGGCGCGTGGGCTGCGCGGGGCTACGGCCCGCTGGCCGCAGCCGAATCGCCGTGGCGCACCCGGTTGCGGCCCTCGGCCTTGGCCAGGTAAACGCCAGCGTCGGCCGCGTGGTACAGCGCATCCACATCGTCATGCACGGCGCGGTTGAACTCGGCCACCCCGATGCTGACGGTCATGGGCAGGATCACGCCATCCAGCGCGATGGGGTGCGCAGCCAGGTCGGCGCGGAAGCGTTCGGCGCGCTGCAGCGCCGACGCCAGGTCGTGCCCGTGCAGGACCACGCCGAATTCCTCGCCGCCGACGCGCGCGGCCAGTTCGCCTGCACCGCTGAAGCTGTTGCGCAGGCGCGCGGCGATGGCCATCAGGCAGGCGTCGCCGACCGCGTGGCCATGCTGGTCATTGACCTGCTTGAAGTGATCCACGTCCAGCAGCAGCAGCGATAGCGGCGTGCCGCCGTGCATGGACTGCAGCGCCGCGCTGGCCAGCACGTCGGCGAACTGGCGGCGATTGGCCAGTTCGGTGAGCGAGTCGATGCGGCTCTGGCGCGAGAACAGGTCGCGCTGGCTGCGCAGCTCCTGGTCCAGGTCCAGGCGCTGCTGGTATTCGGCATGGCTGTGCAGCAGCGAGATGGCCACGTACACCAGGTAGATGACCATCATCAGGCCGTTGGCGCGGTCGTCCGGGTTGGCCCACAGCAGCACCAGCGCCGGGACGCACAGCAGGCCGATGGCGGTAAAGGCGAACACGCGGCGCATGCTGAAGGCATGGGCGATGGCGATGGCCAGGCCCAGGGTGAACAGCAGCGCGGTGGTCCGCGCCGCGCCGAACTGCGGGTCCAGCGTGGCCCACACGAACAGGGCGCCCCACAGGGCGGTGGTGGCCAGGACGATGCCCCAGTGCAGGCGCAGCCAGGTGACGACGGCCGCTTCGTCCGCATCCACCAGCGGACGGTGCGCGAAGCGCCAGGCGGCCAGGCCCAGGAAAGCCAGCAGCAGGCCCCAGCTCGGCAGCGGGGCGCGGCTGAAGGCGTTGCCGTAGATCCCGACCAGCAGCCACG
>JAJAZJ010000002.1 GCA_026785795.1 Pseudoxanthomonas sp. | reverse complement strand
GGTCTCGTCCGCGCCGCGGTACTCCACGCCGTCAAAGCGGGATTCAAAGTACTCGTCGCTCTGGCCGTAAGTACTGTAAGTGCGGTCTGCACGGTCCCACGAATCCTTGACCGCATCGTGCGCCTGTTTCCAGTCGAGGGTCGAAGTGCCGCGCGAACTGTCCCAGTCCTTCTGCAGGTCAACCTGGCTGTCGTCCCAGCTGCGGCCCGCGTACTGCTCGCGACCCTGCAGGCCAAGGCCGTAGGCTGAAGCGTAGTCGCGATCGAAATCGCGGTCTTTGTCCACGTAGGGACGGTTCTTGTGCTCCTCGCGCCAGTATTCGGTCTCACCGGTCGGGTCGATGCGCTCGGCCACTCCCTTGCCCGCTGCGGCGCCGACGACGACGCCGGCGGCTGCGCCGATCAGGGTACCGATCGGGCCAAACACGGTTCCAGCCAGTGCGCCGGCCGCCGCGCCACCGGCGACGCCGCCCACACCTACGCCGATGGGATGCGAACCGTGTGCGCCAGAGATCGGGTCACGGTTCGGGTCGCGGGACTCTTTATGGTCAGTCATGGGATGGCTCTCCTTGGGGGTAGGCCAGCCGCGTCGGCGAGGGTCGCCGTTGCGCGTCGTTTGGCCTGCACTGACTTTCCTGTAGCCACGGTTAAATCATCGTGACCGGAGTGTGATCACCGGAACACCAATTGCGCGAAACACCCCGCGCATTCATCTGCACTCGCGAATCACGCTGCCCCTTACGTGCTTGCTGGTTCACAGTGCTGAATCATTTTGGTCATGTTGCTGAATGCGGTGGATCCAGCCTGCACGCATTTGACGGCGTCAAACGCACCAGCATCAAGGTGCGTAGCGCTATCCTCACCACGGCACCGTGCTGCCATCCCATGCCACGAAGCAGCCGCTATTCGCGGGCGTGGCCTGCGCCACGATGTCCAGCAGCTGGCGCGCCGCCCGTTCCGGCGTGAACAGTTTGGACTCCGGTACGTTGGCCTGGAACGGGCGTGACAGCGGCGTGTCCACCGTACCCGGATGCAGCAGCAGCACGCAGGCGTTGCGAAGGGTGCGCCTCCATTCCACCGCAAGCGTGCGCAGCAGCTGGTTCTGCGCCGCCTTGGACGCGCGATACGCGTACCAGCCGCCCAGCTGGTTGTCGCCAATGGAGCCCACCCGCGCCGACAGCGAGGCAAACACCGCCGGCTCGTCGTGCCTGAGCAGCGGCGCCAGCGCCTGGGCCAGCAGCACCGGTGCGAACGCGTTGAGTGCGAACACCGATTCCAGCGATGCGCGACTCAGCGACGTCAGCGACTTCTCTGGTGTCACCCCTGGCGCGTGCAGCACGCCGGCCGCACTGAACACCAGGTGCAGGCGGTCGCAGTGGATATTGATGCGGCCCGCCACTGAGGCCAGCGCTTCATTGGATGTCAGGTCCACGGACAGCAGCTGCAGCCGCTCGCCGTGGTCAGCCTGCAGCGCGGCCAGCTCGGGGCTGGTCTCGGCATGACGCGACAGCGCGAATACACCTGCCACCCGATCGTTTGCCAGCAGCTGGCGCACGACCGCCAGGCCAATGCCGCTGCTGGCGCCGGTGACCAGCACGTTGGCGGGCGTGTCCAGCCCGACAATGACGGAAACTGCGTTCATGGCGCGGACCGCGACGCGATCGCGGGAGCCTGCGCATCTGCCGCCCACACCAGTAGCCGGTTGTTCGCAGGCATGGCGGCATCCTCTACCAGCGAAAGCCCTGCGCTGGACGCCAGTGCATCCACCGCGTCTAGATCGCGCAGTCCCATGCGCGGATCGCGTACCCGCAAAGAGGCATCGAATTCACGATTGCTGTCGCTGGTAAATTCACCGCCAATATTGAATGGCCCGTAGACGGCCAACCTGCCCTCGCCGCCATCGCGTGCGAAAAGCGCCGCCACGCCGGCGAACAGCGCCTGCACTTCGTCCCAGCCCATGATGTGCAGGGTATTGGCGCTGTATACCGCATCGAAGGACTGCACCGGCCACGCTCCGCTCACGTCCAGGGTGAGCGGCAGTGGCGTGTTCGGCAGCGCGGCATCGGCCAGCCAGCGGCGAATGCCCGGCGAATACTCGGCGCGATCCGAACACTGCCACGTCAGCCACGGCATCGCGTCGGCGAAATGCACCGCGTGCTGGCCGGTGCCGCTGCCGATTTCCAGCACATGGCGGCACCCCGCCAGGTGCCCGCGCAGGACTTCCAGGATCGGATCGCGATTGCGCTCGCAGGCCGGGGAGTACGGCTTGTCGTTGTCCACGTCGACGTCCGGCTCAGCCCAGCGAACGAATGTAGATGGTCTTGTTGCTGCTGCCGGGCACGCTGCGCTCGTCGATGGCGAAATGACGCGGCTGCTGCTTGAACAGATCGCTGAGCTTGCGGTGCCCGTACAGGCGGGGATCGAAGTCCGGGCGGATCTTGTTGAGGTAGCTGCCCACCGCGCCCAGCCCGGCCCAGCCCTGGTCGTCGGAGGCTTCCTCAATGGCCTGGCGGATCAGCGCCAGCGGCAGCGGCTCCACCACCCTGTCCTGGGGCTTGGCGGCCGCCGCCGGCGCTGCAGGCACGGACTTGCCGGCGGGCTGTTTGGTCTCCTTGGCCGGCGCGCGCGTCGCCGCAGGCTTCGCCGGTTCTGCTGCCGGCGATTCACTGCGCAGCACTTCGGTGTAGATGAACTTGTCGCAGGCCTGCACGAAGGCGTCCGGGGTCTTGCGCTCTCCGAAGCCGTACACGGTCAGGCCTTCCTCGCGCAGACGCTGGGCCAGACGGGTGAAGTCGCTGTCGCTGGACACCAGGCAGAAGCCGTCGAAGCGCTGCGTATAAAGCAGGTCCATGGCGTCGATGATCATGGAGCTGTCGGTGGCGTTCTTGCCGCTGGTGTAGGCGAACTGCTGCGCGGGACTGATGGAGTGCTTGAGCAGCGCGCCCTTCCACTGGGTCATTCGGGTGCTGGTGAAGTCGCCGTAGATGCGCTTGACGCTGGCCACGCCGTACTTGGCGATTTCCGCCAGCAGGCCTTCGATCACCGCCGGCTGCGCATTATCGGCATCAATCAGCACCGCCAGGCGGTGCTGGCTGTCATCCTGGTCGGGCTTGCCGCTGTTCCTGGGTTTCATTGATTGCGCCCCGCGCCGGGATTGCTGGTGAAAGTGCGATTGTGCACGCCGATCGCGTCCAGCGCAGCAGGCGTCAACGGTATTCGGGATTGGGATGGTCGAAACGGCAGCCGTCATCCCACCGGTCGCGCTGGTTGCCGTGCGCGGGGATGCCGCCCGCGTCCTTGAGCATTCGCGCCATGTGCATCAGGTTCCAGGCCATGAAGGTGGTGTTTCGCTGGGTGAAGTCGTTGTCGTAGCCGGCGCCGTCATCACCGTAGGATGCGCCCGGGCCGGCCTCCCCGATCCAGCCGGCATCGGCCTGTGGGGGAATGGTGTAGCCGAGGTGCTGCAGGGCGTAGTGCAGCGTCATCGCGCAATGCTTGATGCCGTCCTCGTTGCCGGTGATCAGGCAACCGCCCACGCGGCCGTAGTAAATGGACTGGCCACGGTCGTTGAGCTTGCCGGACTCGGCGTACAGGCGCTCGATCACCCGGCGACAGACCGAGCTCTCTTCACCGAGCCAGATCGGCGTGCACAGCACCAGTATGTCGGCATCCATCACCTGCTTGCACAGCGCCGGCCAGTCGTCATGTTCAAAGCCATGCTTGCGCATATCCGGCTGCACGCCCGGCGCCAGGTCCAGATCGACCGGGCGGAGCACCTGCAGCTTGACCTGGTTGGCACGCATGATCCCCGCCGCGACGTGGATCAGGCGCTCGGTATGCGAATCCTCGCCGCTGCGCTTCAGCGTGCAGTTGAGGAACAGCGCGCGCAGGTCGTCGTAGCGTGCGGGTGGCGCGGGTTCGCGGGTGCTGCTTGCGCTTGGCTTGTTCTGGTGGCTGGCCATGCGGTTCTCCTGGAGCGCTGCAGAGCGTGTCTTCGGCTCGATCAGGCCCGCTGCAGCAGGCGCAGGCCGAACCAGTCGCGCGGATCGTTCCAGCGCTGCACCACCTTCAGGCCGGCCCGTGCGACAAGCGCGGCAAACCCGCGGTCGGTGTACTTGTGGCTGTACTCGACCTGCATCGCCTCGCCGGCGGCGAAGCGAAAGCGGCGGCCCTGTACGGTCACCGTCTGTGCACGCTGGCTGACCAGGAAGGTCTCGATGCGGCCGCGTTCGACCGAGTAGTTCGCGCTATGCGAGAACGAGGCGACATTGAAGTCGCTTCCGGCATCGCGATTGAGCCGCGTCAGCATATTCAAGGTGAATGCTGCGGTTACCCCGGCGGCGTCGTTATAGGCGGCTTCGAGCATGGCTGGCGACTTCTGCAGGTCGATGCCGACCAGCGCACCGCCACGATCGCCCATGGTCTGGCGCATCGCGCGCAGCAGGCCCAACGCCTCGTCCTCGCCAAAATTACCCAACGTAGAGCCCGGGAAAAACACCAGCGCGTGATCGGCCCGCCGCGTGGGCTGCGGGATCGCGACAGGCTGGGTGAAATCGGCGCAGACCGGCAGCACCTCGACATCGTCGAACTCGTGGTCCAGGCGCTGCACGCTGGCCGTGAGTGCGCTGAACGATATCTCGATGGGGGTATAGGCCACCGGATCCTCCAGCGCGTCCAGCAGGATGCGGGTCTTGTGTCCGCTTCCGCTGCCGTACTCGACTACATGCGCGCGCGGCCCCACCGCTGCGCAGATCTCAGCCGCGCTATTGTGCAGCAGCGCCAGCTCCACCCGGGTCAGGTAGTACTCGGGCTGGCGGGTGATCTCCTCGAAAAGTTCCGAGCCGCGCTTGTCGTAGAAATACTTTGACGGCAGTTGTTTCGGGGCTTTCGCCAGACCGGCGAGTACATCGCCGCTGATGTCGTCGGGGCTGGGCTGCAGGTCGGTCAGTTTGAGTACGGCGTTCACGGGACATCCTTGGCCAGGCGAAGTCCGGAGAATTGCCAGCGGGTGGGAGGAGGAAAGAAATTGCGGTAGCTCGCGCGCATGTGGTCGCGTGGGGTGGCGCAGCTGCCGCCGCGCAACACCCACTGCCCGCTCATGAACTTGCCGTTGTATTCGCCCAGCGATCCCGGCAGTGGCTTGAATCCGGGGTACGGGGTGTACGCGGTGGAAGTCCATTCCCACACGTCACCAAACAGCTGGCGCAGGCCGGTGCCCGCGTCGCTTGCGGCCAGCGGATGCAGTGCATCGTCATCGGCGAAGTTGCCCTCCAGCGCAACGCCCGTAGCCGCCTGCTCCCATTCGGCCTCGGTCGGCAGGCGGCCGCCGGCCCAGCGTGCAAAAGCGTCAGCTTCGAAATAATCCAGATGGCAGACCGGCGCGTGCGGGTCCAGGTCGCGCCATCCGCCCAGGCTGAACTCGCGCGCTTCGTGCAGATGCCAGTACAGCGGACGCGTACGCCCTTCACTGCGCAAGCGGTCCCACCCCTCGCTCATCCACAGGGCCACGTTGTCGTAGCCACCGTCGGCAACGAAGTCCAGGTATTCGCGATTGCTGACCGGGCGGCTGGCCATCGCATGGGCGGGTATCAGCACGCGGTGGCGCGGCGCTTCATTATCAAATGCGAATGACGACGACGCCGGCCAGGCTGGCGCACCGATCTCGGTGATGGCCTCGTCGCGTGCAATCCAGCGCAGCGGCGACGTGGACGCCCCCTGCTGCCGGACCAGATCCTCCCGGTAGGCCGGATGCACGGGGTTGGACCAGAACGCATGCTTGATGTCGGTCAGCAGCAGCTCCTGGTGCTGCTGCTCGTGGTGCGTGCCCATCAGCAGCACCTGCGCCCCGGCCTCGTCCAGATCGCCTGCCTGGAGCCTGCGGTGGACATGCGCGTCGATTTCGCCGCGATAGTCGAGCACTTCCGCAAGTGTTGGT
>JAJAZJ010000001.1 GCA_026785795.1 Pseudoxanthomonas sp. | reverse complement strand
TGGCGGTTCCTGGGCCAGTTCCCCGGAACAGGCGCGCGCGGCGTGGCGTGCAGCTTCGGATTCGGACATGACCAATGCGCGGGTAGGCTTCCGCGTGGTGCGCGGTATTTGATAAGGAAACGGATATGAGCAACGATCCATTCGGTCGCGGTGGGCAGCAGGCACGTCAGCCAGCGCCTGCGCGGCGCGGACTGCTGGGCAACGTGCGCTGGTGGATCCTGCTGCTGTTCGCCGGCTATGCCGCGTTCAGCTGGTTCGGCAGCAGGGAGACCGACCCGTACACCGGCGAGGACGCACGCTACGGTGCAACGCCGGCGGAGGAATCCCAGCTCGGAGCGCAGGCCTACCAGCAGGTGCTGGGCGAGGCCCAGTCACAGGGCGCCCTGCTGCCACCTGACCACCCGACCAGCCAGCAGATCCGGCAGATTGCGCAGCGCCTGGTGGCGCGGGTGCCGCAGGTAGCCGCCGACCTGGCCGCGATGAACAACCAGCCTGCGCCGGACCTGAGCAGCTACCAGTGGGACGTGAACGTCATCCAGTCCGATGAAGCCAATGCGTTCTGCCTGCCAGGCGGCAAGATCGCCGTGTACACCGGCCTGATCCCGGTGACCCAGAACGCCGATGCAATGGGTGTGGTGATGGGCCACGAGATCGCCCATGCGCTGCAGCGGCACGGTGCACAGCGCATGGCCCAGCAGAAGCTGGTGCAGATGGGCCAGATGGCCGTGGGCGTTGCGGGGGTGGATCCGTCGGTGATGTCGGCCATCGGCGCCGGCATGCAGTACGGACTGGTGCTGCCTTACGGGCGCAGCCACGAAAGCCAGGCCGACAAGGTGGGCCTGATGCTGGCCGCGGCCGCCTGTTTCAACCCGCAGGAGGCGATCCCGCTGTGGGAGCGCATGGGCAAGTTGGGCGGTGGCCAGCGCCCGCCTGAATTCGCGTCGACCCATCCTGATCCGGCCAACCGCATCCAGCAGCTGCAGCAGTGGATGCCGCAGGCCATGCAGTTCTATGAGAAGTATTGCGGAAAGGGCGCCACTGCCATACCCGGCACGGCGTCCAACTGAGGGCTTGCCGGGCTTGGGCCTTCACGCAGCCATGAACAGCCCGCCGTTGACCGGAATGTTGGCGCCGGTGATGTAGCCGGCGTCGTCGTGGCTGAGGAATGCCACGGTGCGCGCTATGTCCCCAGGCTGGCCTATGCGTCCTGCGGGAATGCTGGCGCAGATCCGGGCCAGCACCTCGGCGGGCATCGCCGCAGTCATCGCGGTCTCTATGTAGCCGGGTGACACGCTGTTGACGGTGATGCCCTTGCCGGCCACTTCACGCGCCAGCGACATGCTGAAGCCCAGCAGGCCGGCCTTGGCCGCTGCGTAGTTGGCCTGGCCGAAGTTGCCGGTCTGCCCGCTCACCGAGCTGATGTTGACCACGCGCCCGAAACCGCGCGCCTGCATTGGGCCGATGGCGTGTGCGCACAGGTTGAACGCGCTGCCCAGGTTCACGTCCAGCACTTCGTCCCACTGGCCACGGCTCATCTTGCGCAGGGTTGAATCGCGGGTGATGCCGGCGTTGTTGACCAGGATGGCGAGTGAACCATGGGTGTCTTCTATCCCGCGCACCAGCGCGCCGCAGCTTGCGTGGTCGCTGACGTCGGCCGCGGCGAAATGGATGTCCAGGCCGTTCACTTCGGTGCGAAAGGCGGCGAGACGGTCCGCCCGCGAATCCAGGTCCACGGCGATGACCGTGCGCCCGGCCGCTGCCAATGCCCTGCAGATCGCCGTTCCCAGCCCTCCAATGCCGCCGGTCACCATTGCTATGCGCTTGCTCATCCTTCTGTTTCCACGGTTGGCTGCATTAAAAAAGCCCGCACGGGACCGTGCGGGCCTGGTTTCCGGGAGCCGGGTTCAGCGCGCGCGGGTCTTGGGCGTATCGCGCTGGGCGGGTTCCGGCTTCACCGTCGGCTGGCCCGGGCCACCGCCCAGGTTGCGCTGGAATTCCTGCCATAGCTCCATGTTGCGTTCGGTCAGCTGGTTCATCATGGTCCACGGCGTCTGCCCCAGCATGCCGCCCATCTGCTGCCGGAACTGCTGCTGCTGTTCCATGAATACCTGCATGCTGCGCTCCAGGTAGGTGCCCATGAAGCCCTGCATGGAATCACCGTAGAAGCGGATGATATGGCTGAGCAGCTGGGTAGACAGGATGGGCTCGCCGTCCTGCTCCTGTTCGCTGATGATCTGCAGCAGCACGATACGGGTCAGGTCGTCGCCGGTCTTCGCGTCACGAACCTCGAAGTTCTCGCCATCGACGATCAGCTGGCGCACGTCCTCGATAGTGATGTAGCTGGAGATTTCAGTGTCGTAAAGACGACGATTGGGGTACTTCTTGATGATGCGGATCGCAGCCATTGAGCAATCACTCTAAAACGGTTGGCGTGCAGCATGACGCAGCGCAGCACGGGATGCAACCGGCAGTAAAGCGGGGGCGTATTCCTTGTTCAGGCAGAGCCACGAAAAAGGCTGGCTGCCAGCAACATTGTCCGGGGCGCTCGGTCCGCCGAGCCTTCCTGAAACCGAAAACTGGCAAGCTAAAACCGGTAACCGCCCCACTTACCAACCCATGTATTGCCCGCCGTTGGCCGACAGGTTGGCACCGGTGATCCAGCTGGCCATGTCCGGTACGAAAAAGGACACCGCATAGGCGATTTCGTCGGGGCTGCCGAGCCGGCCGGTGGGAATCTGGGCCACGATCTTGTTGCGCACTTCCTCAGGCACGGCCATGACCATGTCGGTGCCGATGTAGCCCGGGGAAACCGTGTTTACGGTGATGCCGAACTTGGCGTTTTCCTGGGCCAGTGAAATGGTGAAGCCGTGCATGCCGGCCTTGGCGGCAGCGTAATTGGCCTGGCCGTACTGGCCCTTCTGGCCATTGATCGAACTGATCTGGATTACCCGTCCCCACTTGCGCTCGCGCATGCCCTCGATGACCGGCCGGGTCATGTTGTATACGGAATTGAGGTTGGTGTTGATCACCTCGTTCCACTGCTGCGGGGTCATGCGGTGGAAGGTGGTGTCGCGGGTAATGCCGGCATTGTTGACCAGGATATCCACCGGGCCCAGCTTCGCCTCCACTTCGCGCACGAGCGCCTCGGCCTCTTCGGCTGAGGACACGTCGCCCTGTACGGCGGTGAAGTCGTAGCCCAGTGCGCGCATTTCCTGCAGCCAGGCCTGAGTTTTTTCCTCGTTGCGGTAGTTGGTGGCGACCTTGTGGCCCATGTCCGCCAGCTTCCTGCAAATGGCGGAGCCAATACCGCCGGTACCGCCGGAGACCAGTGCGACGCGTGAAGTCATGGTGTGTTCCTGTTTCCGTCGCAGCGCAACGGCCTGGCCGGGATTCTAGACAGGCTTGGCGTAGCCAGCGTTGTGCGGTGCAGCGACCGGGACCGCGGCGCGGCGCGGGAGTCGCTGCGCCTGGAATGCGTGGGCTGCGGTCTGCAGCAGTTGCTCGACGCCGGCAGGCCGGCCCAGTGCGGCGGAATCCTGTCCCAGCATCTGCCATGCCGCAGTCAGACTGGCCACGGGTTCGTGGATGGACACGGCAGGCGCGTTGCTGGACTTGGACAGCTTGTGCCCGCCGGCGTCCACCACCACGGGCAGGTGCAGGTAGCGTGGCGTCGGCAGCCCCAGCGCCTGCTGCAGCAGGATCTGTCGCGGCGTCGAGTCCAGCAGGTCCGCGCCGCGCACGACGTGGGACATGCCCTGGGCGCCGTCGTCCACGACTACGGCCAGCTGATAGGCCCATGGCCCATCGGCACGCCTGAGAACGAAATCGCCGACCTCACTCGCCACATCCTGGGTCACGCGGCCCTGCAGTGCATCCTCGAAGGTGATCATGGTGGCATCCGCCACCCGCAGGCGGATCGCCGGGTCCGTCCGGCGCTTGCGGGGTACGCAGCTGCGGTGGATGCCGGCGCTGGCCGCCAGGTCTTGGCGGCTGCAGTGGCAGGCGAACGCCTTGCCCTCGGCAAGCAGCTGGTCCAGCGCCTGCGCGTACTGCGCGCCGCGCCGGCTCTGCCAGGCCACGGCCGCATCGGAATGCAGGCCCAGCGCGGCCTGGGTGGCGAGCTGTTGTTCGGCCGCGCCGGCCACTTCACGGGGTGGGTCCAGGTCCTCCATACGCACCCACCATTCGCCCCCTGCGCTTCGGGCCAGCAGCCAGCTTCCCAGCGCGGCCAGCAGGGATCCCAGGTGCAGGGGGCCGTTGGGCGTGGGCACAAAGCGGCCACGGTAGCGGGGCGGGGTGGACATGCTTGCAGGCTACGATAAAGCGCCCTCTTGCACAGCGCATCTATTGCCCACAGCTTAAGTATTGGCGGGGATAACGCTATCCTGCCGCCGAGCCCGCCGCACGCAAATGGAACCCGTCATGTTCAATCGCATCGCCCTTTTCCTTGCCACCAACCTCGCCGTGATGTTCCTGGCCGGCATCGTGATGTCCCTGCTGGGCGTGCATCCAAGCCAGATGAGCGGACTGCTGGTGATGGCCGCGCTGTTCGGTTTTGGCGGTTCCATCGTGTCGCTGCTGATGTCCAAGAGCATGGCCAAGCGCGCGACGCGTGCACAGGTCATCACCGAACCGCGCAACGAAGTCGAGCAGTGGCTGCTGGCCACGGTGCGGCATCAGGCCGAGTCTGCCGGCATCGGCATGCCGGAAGTCGCGGTCTACGATGCGCCCGAGATCAACGCCTTCGCCACCGGCGCCAACCGCAACAATGCGCTGGTCGCGGTCTCCACCGGCCTGCTGCGCTCCATGAGCCGTGACGAAGCGGAGGCGGTGCTGGGCCACGAGGTCAGCCACGTGGCCAACGGCGACATGGTTACCATGGCCCTGCTGCAGGGCGTACTCAACACTTTCGTGATCGTGTTGGCGCGGGTGGTGGGCGGCATCATCGACAACGCCATCTCCGGCGACCGCGGCGGGCGCAGTGGCCCGGGCTTCGCCTATTTCATCATCGTGATGGTGTTGGAGATGGCGCTCGGCCTGTTCGCCACCATGATTGCCATGTGGTTCTCGCGCCGCCGCGAGTTCCGCGCCGATCAGGGCGGCGCCGCCCTGGCGGGCAGGGAAAAAATGATCGCGGCGCTGGAGCGCCTGTCCTCCAACCAGCCCAGCAGCCTGCCCGCGCAGGTCGAGGCCTTCGGCATTGCCGGCGGCGTCGGCCAGGGCCTGAAGAAGCTGTTCCTGAGCCACCCCCCCATGCCCGAGCGCATCGCCGCGCTGCGTGGAAGCATCCACTAGCGGCTGCTCGGCGGGTACCGCAGGCGGACGCTGCGTACTAGCTGAAGTCGTAGTTCATCGCCGGGGACGGCGGTGCCAGGAAATAGCCCTGCACATGGTCGATGCCGGCGCTGAACAGGAAGCTCATGGTGGCGGCGTCCTGGACGTACTCGGCCAAGGTCTGGATGCCTTCATTGCGCGCACGCTGGGCAATGTCTCGGATCGCCAGCTGATGGTCGCCCAGCCTTGTCTGGTCCTCGGTGAAGCTGCGGTCCAGCTTCAGGAAAGCCGGCTTGAAATGGCTCAACAGCTGGAATGAGTCCAGTCCCGAGCCGAACTTCTCCAGCCCGACCCGGCAGCCCAGCCGCGTAGCACCCTCCAGGAAGACCTGGGCCTGGCGCAGGTGGGTGAATACCTTGGCTTCACGGGCCTCCAGCCAAAGGCGTTCGCCGGGCACGTTCTTCAGCGCCAGCTGGTGTTCAATCAGGCGCAGCAGCAATTCATCGGCGAACGAGTCCGGGCTGATCTTTACCAGCAGGCGGGTGTCGTGGCCGCTGGCGGCACGCTCGCCCAGCACCTGGATGGCGCGCTTGACCACCCAGCGGTCGATGGCGCCCAGCATGCCGTTGTCCTCGGCAATTCCTAGGAAGGCCTGCGGCAGAACCACTTCGCCTTCGTTTTCAAGCCTTACGACGGCCTCGTAGAACTCGCCGGGGTCGCCCTGCAGGCTGACCACGGGCTGGTAGTGGAGCAGCAAGCCTTCGCCTTCCAGCGCCGTCTTGATGATCCGGATCCAGCTCTGGACACGCGCTTCCTCGTCGCGATCCACCGCGCCCGGATCGAAGATGTCGCTGCGGTTGCCGCCCAGACTGGTCGCGGTCTGCAGGCTGTCGTTGGCCCGACTCAACACCTGGCCCACGCTGGCGATCTTCTCGCCAATCTGCACGCCGCCGATGCTGCTGGTGATGGCCGCCGATCGCGCGCCAAAGTTGAACAAGTGCGAGGCGAAGGCATCACGCAGGCGCGCGCTCAGTTCTGCGGTGCGGGCATGGTTGCCCTTCAGCAGCACCGCGAAGGTGCGTTCACCGAAGCGGGCGGCGGTGGTGCCGGTGTCCAGGGTGCGGGTGAGTCGCTCGGCAAGCGCCCTGATCAGGGCGTCGGCCGAATCGATGCCCAGATCCTGCAGCAGCCGCTGGTAGTGGTCGGGCTCGATCAGCAGCAGGGCGTACTCGTTTTCTCCACGCGCCACCTGGCTGACCGCGTCCTCCAGGGCATGCAGGAACGTGGAGCGGTTAAGCAGCCCGGTGGCCATATCGCGCTGGCGCAGGTCTTCCACTTCGCGCGCCAGCTCCGGGTTCGATTCGCGGCGCCGGAACACCACCTGCACGCAGGCTTCGCCTTCGTAGGTGGCGGTGGTGAACTCGAGCACCGCGGGAAAGGATTCGCCGTCCTGGGAGCGGGCCTCCAGCTGCATGCGCGGCGGCACGGCCTCGCCCTTGCCGAGTGACTTGAGCAGCTGCTTGAAGTCCGCGACGTATTGCGGGGCCACCAGGTCCAGCAAAGACAGGCCCTCGACGTCGTCGAACGACTCGAAGCCGAACATCTCCAGGTAGGCGTCGTTGGCGCGGATGTGCATGCCTTCATGGATGTAGGCGAGGGGGGCGCGAGAGGACGCGATCAGCGCGTCACAGCGGCGCTCGCTCTCGCGCATCTGGCTTTCCAGCCGGCGCAGGGCCCGGCGCGACTGCAGGTCCGCCCATTCGGACTGCAGCACGGCAAGCATGTGCTCGTTGCGGCCACGCAGGGCCACGGCGCGTGCGCCCAGGGCCAGGTCGCCAATGACCGCCGACTCATCGATGGTGTCGACCAGGGCAATCACCGGGATGTCCTTGCCGCTGGCAGCCACCTGGGACAGGACCGCCGGCAGCGGGACGCTGCGCGACGATTTCGCGGCCAGCACCAAGTCGATGGGCTGTGCCGCCAGCATGACGGCCAGCTCCTCGGCGTTGACTGGCCGATGCGGGCGGATCGCGATGCCACCATTGCGGAACGCCGTGACCACGGCCTCGGCATCTTCGGCGC